>JADHRH010000003.1 GCA_016777545.1 Candidatus Pelagibacter sp. | reverse complement strand
TCACTTTTAGAGGCCCAAATTAAAGTTTCATGAGCGTTTGTAAATCTTGTTCCTCTGAAATTAGGCATTGGGTTATTCTTATTCCAGATAACATCATTTAAAATCCAAAAACCCAAGTTCTGTATTGCAGTGCCTACTCTAAAAATATTATGATAACTCCCTATGACCCAGATGGCTCCATCCTTTTTTAAAATTCTTCTACATTCGATAAGCCATGCAATTGTAAACTCATCATATTTTTTAAAGTTTTCAAATTGATCCCATTTATCGTTAACAGCACTGACTTTGCTTCTGTCTGGTCTTGTGAGTGAATTTTTTAATTGTAAATTGTATGGTGGATCAGCAAAAACAAGATCAAAAGTTTCGCTTGGAATTTTTTTTAATTCCTCGAGACTGTCACCATTAATAATCTTATTTTTAAAATTGTTTTCCATTTTGTATAAAACAATTAGACTCCATACGGATTCTTGCGTCAACCTGAGATTGAAATAACTAGATTCAAATTGTGTCTGAATTTTTTGAGGGAACCAGATGTTGTGCTGTTACACGTGAAAATTATAAAAGATCACAAATAGGTGAGAAAGTTTTTCGATGATATTTAGTAATACCAAATTTCTTAATTGCTTTTAGGTGTTCTTTTGTACCATAACCAGAATTTGTGTCCCAACCATACTGACTAAATTCCTCAGAAAGTTTAGTTATAAATTTATCTCTGCTAACTTTAGCAATAATTGATGCTGCTGAAATACTTGAAATTTTTTGATCACCTTTAATTATATATTTTAAATTATAATTTTTGATTGTGGGCAGTTTATTTCCATCTATTAGCACTAAAGAAGGTTTTTTTTTTAATTTAAGAATTGCTCTTTTCATAGCTAGTAGACTAGCGTGCAGTATATTAATTTTTTCTATCTCCTTAGTAGATGCTTGGCCAATTGCCCATACTGAATTTTGTCTAATATATTTATAAAGCTCGTTTCTTTTTTCTTTTGTTAAACTCTTAGAGTCTTTAAGTAGTTTTTGGTTAATTGAGTTATTTAATATTACAGCAGCTGCATAAACTGGACCAATCAAGCTTCCTCTGCCAACTTCATCAACACCAGCTACAATTTTCATTAAATATTAATCTTTAGATCTATAATTTTTTTTTTAATCCTTTTTAAGTCTTCCCAAGAATATTTTTTATTTTCTGGTGTGCGCAAAAGATATGAAGGATTAAAAGTTATAATAACATTATAGCTAGTATTTTTAACAATTATCTCTTTCCACTTTCCTCTTTCATTGGATATTTTACTATTCAGGCCTGTTAAAGACTCCATAGCAGTACTGCCCATGAGAATAATTATTTTTGGGTCAATTATTGAAATATGTGTTTGTAGAAATTGTGAATATCTTTTTATTTCAGCTGAAGTTGGTTTTCGGTCTTCAGGAGGTCTAAAATTAACAGCATAAGATGTATAAATATTTTGCTTTTTGATATTAATTGCGAGTAACATTTTTTCTAAAAGATTTCCGACCTCACCTCTAAAAGTCAAACCAGTTTTATCCTCTTCTATTCCGGGAGCTTCACCAATTAACATAATTGAACTATTAATATTTCCATCACCCAAAACAATATTCTTTGAATTATTTTTTAGACTACAATCACTAATTGAGTTTATTTGTTTTTTTAGTTCAGTTAATTGAGTTATTTTATCGATTTTATTTGCCTCTTTTAAATTTAAGTTAGTATCTTTTAATCGATTAATAGGCTTTTCATTAAAAACAAAGTCTGATCCAATTGAGTCTAAGAATTTAGCTTTAAAATTCGAATTTTGATTTATTACTTTTTTAGACATACAATAGTAAAATGTTAGTAAAATTTCTTAAATTTATTTTAATATTATTAATTTATCAAAGCCCATTATACTCAAAAAATAATACTTTAAACGACTTTAATTCACGTTTTTTATCTAATTATTTTTCTGGAATTGTTGCATATGAAAATTCAGATAATTCTCAGGCACTGAAATTTTTTAATTCATCAAAATTTTTAATTAAACAGCATGAAATTTACTTAGAGAAATACACATTTGCATTAGTTTTAAATGGCAAAGTAAAAAAGGCAATCAATCAAATTAAACAAAACTCTACAAAAGATAATTCTAATTTTTTTCAAGCTAATTTATTATTAGCAATAGATAGTTTAAAAAAGGGGGACTATAAAAGTAGTGAGCAATATATTAATAGATCGTACGAGCTTATTAATAATGATAGATTTTCCCTAATTATTGCAGAAATTTTTAAAGAATATCTTTATGTCTTTAATGAGAAAAAAATTCCCAAATCAAAAAAAAAATTTGGCAATTTTTCTTATATCAATGAAGTTTTCCAAAGGTGTTATTTAGGTGATCAAAGTACAAAAACTTACTTTAAAAGATTAATTAATTCTCAAAATGATGCAGATTATTCAAGGTATGCATTTTTTTTTGTGAACTATTTGATAGAAAGTGAAAAATATGATGAGGCAAAGCAAATCACAGATGACTTTGATTATCTAAATTCTTCTCTTTTAATTTCCCAAGGAAAAAAATGGATAGAAGATACAAAATTTAAAAATTTTTTAGATATTTTTTCATGTACTAATTCCAGTGATATTATGGGTGAATTTTTTTTTCTAGTTGCTAATTTATATTCATCTCAAGGGGACTATGAAAAATCAAATTTCTATTTGAATATATCTAATTATTTAAACCCAAAATTTACTTTAAACTTATCTCTTCTAGCAGAAAATTATTATACAAATGAAGATTATGAAAATACTAAAAAGACATTAGAAGTTTTTGATAAAACAAATGAATTTTATTATTGGTTTAAAATAAAGAAAGAAGCACAAATTATATCAAATAATTTGGATAAAGATGTTTCTTTAAAGTTTATTAATTCAAAATTTAAAGGAATTAAAAATCCTAACAAGAAAATGATTTTTGATATTGCAAATTTCAATAAAAATGCAAAAAAATACGCAAAGGCGATAAATTATTATGACCAAATACTCCTAAACATTGATAGTAATTCTGATTTATATGCTGAGATCCTTTACAGGAGGGGAGGAAGTTACGAGCGCTCTGGTGACTATAAAAACGCAGACAACGATCTTTTGAAATCACTAGAAATTAACCCAGATGATGCTTATGTACTAAATTATTTAGCGTATTCGTGGCTTGAGCGAGAATATAAAATAGATACAGCTCTTGAAATGCTAGAAAATGCCTATGCTTCAAAAAGTAATGATCCTTATATAATAGATTCTATTGGATGGGCTTATTTTTTGGTTGGACAATATGAAAAGGCTGAAAACTTTTTAAAAAGAGCTGTTGAATTAATGCCTCAAGATCCAATAGTTAATGATCACTATGGAGATATTCTTTGGAAATTAAATAGAAAAATACAAGCAAGGTATTTTTGGCAAAATGTTTTGAAGCTTGAAGAGACAGAAGATGAAATGAAAAAAAACATCAAAGAGAAATTAATTGATGGAATCAAGCAATCTTAACCTATGACCTCATTTAAAATAAAATCTCATGCAAAATTAAATCTTGCTTTGAATGTAATAGGACGAGCTGTAAAACTCCACAAGATTGAAAGTTTGATATCCTTTATAAGCTTACATGATTTGATCTATTTAAAAAAAATAAAAAGTAATAATCACAAAATATTTTTTACAGGAAAATTTTCAAAAAATATTAGCAAAATTAATACTATATCAACTTTGCTAAACTTATTAGACGCAGAGAAGCTTTTAAATAATCAAAAATTTGAAATAAAAATTAGAAAAAATATACCTCATGGAGCTGGTATGGGAGGTGGTTCAATGAATGCTGCAAGTTTAATAAATTTTTTGATAAGTAAAAAAATCTTAAAGATTAAAAATAAAAAATTAAATGATTTAGCTGCTAAGATAGGCTCTGATGTCGTTTTGGGCTTAAAACCAGGCAATACCATTCTTTCATCAAATGGTAAAATTAAGAGATTTGTTAATAAAAAGGCACTATATGTTTTAATAGCTAAGCCGTATTTTGGCTGTTCTACAAAACTTATCTATTCAAAAGTTGTTTCATTTTCAAAGTCTCAATTTAAAAGACCGCAACAAAAAATGTTTCAACCACAATATTTAAAAGCCCTAAATAATGATCTCGAAAAGATTGCTTTAAGGAAATATCCAAAACTAAATAAGATCAGATCTTTTATGGTAACTTTACCAAAAAATATATTTGTTAGAATGACAGGATCGGGCTCTTCAATTGTAGCCTATTTTCATTCTCAAAAGGATTGCAGTAACGCATACGGGCAATTTAAAAGGAAATTCAATAGTCATTGGTGTATTGAATCAAAAACTATATAATTTTTTTTTTTTGTGTTATATGCAATTAATATTGGGGCGTAGCCAAGCGGTAAGGCACTGGTTTTTGGTACCGGCATCCTAGGTTCGAATCCTAGCGCCCCAGCCATATATGAACAACTTATTAGATAAAATTTTTTTTAGATCTCAAAATCTAAATCATATAAATTTAGGCTTCAAAAAAATAAAAAAAGAAACTGAGGTAGAGCAGTTATTTAAGGCTATTCACTCATTTTCTGTAAATAGTGAAATTCGATATGTTGGTGGATGTGTCAGAAAAATTATTAATAAAGAAGACTTTGATGATATTGATTTAGCAGTAAATTTAAATCCTAAAGATGTTTGTGAGGCGCTTGATAAAAAAAATATCAAATATTATGAAAGTGGTATCAAGCATGGCACGATTACAGCATTAATTAATGATATTAAGTTTGAAATTACATCCCTTAGAAAAGACATTGATACCGATGGTAGACATGCCAAAGTTGAATTTTCTGAAAATTGGAAAGAAGATGCCTCACGAAGAGATTTTACCATAAACTCTATTTATGCTGATATTGATGGAAGTCTTTTTGACCCCTTTGATGGAAAGAAAGATTTAGAAAATGGAAAGGTTCTTTTTATTGGAAATGCAGAAACAAGAATTAAAGAAGACTACCTAAGGATCTTAAGATATATCAGATTTTTTTTAAATTATTCAAAAGTTAAGCATGAGACATCAGTCATTAAGATAATTAAAAAAAATCTTACAGGTATGATGAATATATCTGCTGAAAGATTACTGGATGAGTTACAAAAATTAGTAAGATCAAGAGGGTTTACAAAATTAGCAAAAGATAAAGATAGCCTTGAAATAATAAGTCTTATCTTTCCACAACTTAAGAATATTTCATTATTCAGCAAACTAAATAGTTTTGCACTAAAAAATATTGCTAACGTTGATTTTATTTTATTATTATCTCTAATGATTATTGATGGGACAGATAATGTGGATTATTTTGTTTATAAATACAATTTATCAAAAAAGGATCAAAAACGTCTTTTATTTTTAAATAAATTTTATTCCAAAAAAGTTAATAGGTCATTTTTTTCAGAAAAAAATTTAGATAAAATTCTCTATTTTAATGGAAGGGAGGCATTGAACGATATTATTTATTTTAAAATTTTTTTATCCAAAAAAGTAGATGATAATTTGATAAAACTGATTAAAATTTTTAAGGAAAAAGAAATTCCAGTATTGCCCCTTAAAGCAAATACATTGATAGAGAAATATCAAATTCCTGAAGGGATAGAATTAGGAAAAAAATTAAAAGCTATCGAGGAAATTTGGAGTAATAATAATTTTAAGATTTCAGAGAAAGAAATTCAAAAAATTGTAAATAATTAAATATATTTAACGTTTTTTATTTCAAAGTTTTTAACACCAGCTGGAGTTTTAATTTCAACCAAATCATTCTTATTTTTGCCAATTAATCCTTTGCCTATCGGGGATTGAAAAAATATAAGTTTTTTTTGCAAATCTGCTTCATCTCTACCAACAATTTTGTAGGTAATTTTTTCTCCAGTATCAAGGTTCTCTAAGTCAACAGTTGAACCAAAAATAACCTTTCCATCATTGTTTAATTTGGTAACGTCAATTACATTTGCTCTTGCAATAATATCATTGATTTGAGCAATTCTTCCTTCATTATGAGACTGCTCTTCTTTAGCCGCATGATATTCAGCATTTTCTTTTAAATCTCCATGTGACCTAGCTTCAGAAATTGCCGCTACTATTTCAGGACGTTTTTTTTCTTTTAAAAAGATTAGCTCTTCTTTTAAACTTTCAAGTCCAGCAGATGTTATTGGTTCTTTATCCATATTAATTCCATTTTGCTATTGGAGGTAATGACATTAGAATTCCTTCGACATTACCACCTGTTTGTAGGCCAAACTTAGTTCCTCGATCATAGAGTAAATTGAATTCAGCATATCTACCTCTTTTAATATACTGCATCTCCTTTTCTTTTGTAGTCCATTTCTTTTGATATTTAGAGTTAATTATTGAATTAAATAACATTTGAAAAGTAACACCAAGATCAGTCACAAATTTGAAATCTTTTTCCCAATTATCTTTTTTATAATCAAAAAAAATACCACCAATACCTCTGGTTTCTTTTCGGTGAGGAAGATAAAAATATTCATCACACCATTTTTTATAATTTTTGTAATAATTTTTATTATGTCTATCGCACATTTTTTTTAACTCTTTATGAAGAAATTTTTTTTCTTTAGAATCTTTTATGCAGGGTGTTACATCCATTCCCCCTCCAAACCAGCCATGAGTTGTATAAATAAATCTTGTGTTAAAATGAATAGCAGGAACATGGGGATTATGCATATGCATTACAACAGAAATTCCAGATGCCCAAAATCTAAGGTCTCTTGAGGCGCCAGGTATTTTTTTACCCATTTCTTTAGAAAATTTTCCATAAACTTCAGAAAAATTTACTCCAACTTTTTCAAAAATTTTTCCATTTTTTAAAATTCTAAATTCACCTCCACCCTCATCTTTAATTTGATTTCTTTTCCACACTTTAGATTTAAATTTAAGTTTGTGGTTTTCTAATTTTTCAATATCATTACAAATAGTATTTTGTAATAACTTGAACCAATTAGAGGCAATTTTTTTTTTAATTTCCTTATCCATCATTTAATAAAAATAGTTTGTCTCAAATTTTCTGAAAGAATTATAGCAACTGAAGAGGCTATGTTTAAAGATCTTTTATTATCTTTCATTGGTATTTTTAACTTATATTTTATAGAATTATGCACATGATTAGGTACACCGGCACTTTCTCTACCAAATAATAATGTATCATTATTTTCAAATTTGAATTTTGCATAAGATTCGGAAGATTTAGTAGTTAGTAATATAACTCGCTGATCTTTTTTTGATTTAAAAAATTCTTCAGAACTTTGATAGAATTTTATCATTTTTTCATCCATATAATCCATTACTACTCTTTTAAATCTTTTATCGCTAAACAGAAAACCACAAGGTTCTATTATCTCTAAATCTGCGCCCAGACACGCACATGTTCTTATAATAGCGGCTGTATTTTGGGGAATATCAGGTTCATATAAGGCTATTTTAGGTCTCAAATTCATTGGTTCTGTGTCATTGTTTCAGTAGAAAAAAAACTTTTTTCTTATATGAAATCATATATTAGATAACAATATACAAAAAATTACAGATGTCTGACAAAAAACCTGAAAGAAGAGAATTTTTATTTACAGCCTCGTATGCAGTAGGTGCGGTAGGTGTAGGAGCAGTTGTTTGGCCTTTAATTGATCAAATGAATCCTGATGCATCAGTTAAAGCATTAGCAAGCACTGAAGTAGATGTAAGTACAATGGAGCCCGGTAAAACAATCACAGTACTTTGGAGAGGAAAACCAGTTTTTATAAAAAGAAGAACTTCAGAAGAAATCGCTGAAGCAAGAGCCGTTAAGATGGAAGACTTGAAGGATCCTCAAAAAGATGAGGATAGAGCTAAAAATCCAGAGTGGCTAGTTATGGTGGGAGTTTGTACACATTTAGGATGTGTGCCTTTAAATGATAAAGGTGACTACAATGGATGGTTTTGTCCTTGTCATGGATCGCACTACGATACATCTGGTAGAATTAGAAAAGGACCAGCGCCAACGAACATGGAAATACCTAAATATGAATTCGTTAATAGTAATACAATAAAAATCGGATAAGAATTATTATGAGTGATCACGAATACACACCTAAATCAAAGTTTGGAAAATGGTTTAATGATAGACTGCCACTTTTATCTCTTGCCAGTCATTTAACAGATTATCCAACTCCTAAAAATTTAAATTACTGGTGGACATTTGGTGGAATTTTAACTTTTTGTTTAATAACGCAAATCGTAACAGGTTTGACTTTAGCTATGCACTATATTGCTCATGCTGACATGGCTTTTGAAAGTGTTGAACATATCATGAGGGACGTTAACTATGGTTGGTTAATAAGGTATATCCATGCCAATGGTGCTTCAATGTTTTTTCTAGCAGTTTATATTCATATATTTAGATCTTTATTTTATGGATCATATAAATCCCCAAGAGAAATTATTTGGATTTTGGGAATTATAATTTATCTCTTAATGATGGCAGCAGCTTTCATGGGCTATGTTCTTCCATGGGGACAAATGAGTTTCTGGGGTGCAACTGTAATTACAAATCTTTTTAGCGCAATACCTTTAGTGGGCGAGGGTATAGTGAACTGGCTATGGGGTGGTTATTCAGTTGATAATCCAACCTTAACAAGATTTTTTACGTTACATTATTTAATTCCATTTTTAATTTTAGGCTTAGTAGTTCTTCATATCTGGGCACTACACGTACCTGGAAATAATAATCCGGTAGGTATTGATATTAAAAAACCATCAAAGGATACAGTTCCATTCCATCCTTATATTGTCATTAAAGATGGTTTTGCTTTACTAATGTTTATGATCGTTTTTGCTTTTTTTGTGTTCTATACACCAAATATTTTAGGTCATGCTGATAATTATATTGAAGCAAATCCATTAGTAACGCCAGCTCACATTGTACCTGAATGGTACCTATTACCTTTTTATGCAATTTTAAGATCTGTACCTGATAAATTATTAGGTGTGATTGCAATGCTATCAGCAATTTTAATTTTAGCTGCTCTACCTTGGCTTGATACATCTAAAATAAGATCAGCTGTATTTAGACCTTTGTATAAACAGTTTTATTGGATCTTAGTCGCTGACGTACTAATACTTGGTTACGTAGGGGCAATGCCAGCTGAGGGGCTGTACTTATTAATTGCTAGAGTAGCAACTGGTTATTACTTTATTCACTTTTTAGTAGTTCTTCCAATATTAGGTTTTAAAGAAAAAACTATGCCTTTACCACTCAGTATTACAGAGCCAGTTTTAGGAGGGTCTCCAATGGCCTCAGCAGTTAAAAAAAAAGAAAGTTTAAATTAATTTAGTGAACAATATTTTTAAAATCATTTATCTAATAATATTCATTATAACTGGAACAATTCAGGTTAATTCGGCAGAAAAAATAGATTATTTAAAAACAGATTGGAGCTTTAAAAGTCTTTTTGGTAAGTTTGATAGAGCTTCATTGCAAAGAGGTTATCAAGTCTACAAAGAAGTATGCGCTTCGTGCCATTCGATGAAATATGTAAGTTTTAGAAACTTATCAGAACCAGGCGGACCAGAATTTACTGAGGAACAGGTGAAAGCAATAGCCGCAAGTTATGAGGTGAATGATGGACCTAACAGTGAAGGCGAAATGTTTCTAAGACCAGCAAAATTATCAGATAAGTTTGTTATGCCCTACGAAAATGTTAAAGCTGCACAAGCTGCAAACGGTGGTGCCTATCCACCAGACATGTCTGTATTGGCCAAAGCTAGAAGTGGAGGAGTTGACTATATCTACTCATTGCTCCTTGGTTATGAAGATGCGCCAAGTGATGTGAAACTTGATGATGGCGTTTACTATAATAAATTTATGTATGGTAATAAAATTAAAATGGCTGAGCCAATTACTGATGATTTAATAGAATATGGAGATGGGACTCCTGCAACAAAAGAACAGATGGCTAAAGATGTTACAACATTTTTAATGTGGGCAGCTGAACCGCACTTAGAAAGCAGACACAAGATGGGATTTAAAGCCATCTTATATTTAATAATTTTGACAGTTTTAGTTTATTTCAGTATGAAGAAAATTTGGTCACGTATTGAATCTGAAGTTTAATATATCACCATCTTTGACAATATAATCTTTTCCTTCAAGTCTCATTTTTCCATTTGTTTTAGAATTTACCCAACCTTGATTAGCTATGAAATCTTCATAAGCAATTGTTTCAGCTCTAATAAAACCTTTTTCAAAATCAGAATGTATTTCACCAGCTGCTTTTGGTGCTGTACAATTTTTCTGAATAGTCCAAGCTCTGGTTTCCTCAGGCCCGGATGTGAAATAGGTATCTAACTCTAGGATATTATAACCCTTTTGAATTAACATATTTAGACCAGTTTTTTTTAAACCGATCATCTCCATATAGTTTTCTTTTTCTTCATTTTCTAACTGATTTATTTGATTTTCAATATCAGCTGAAACTATTAAGGTATTTTTTTCTCCAAATTTACTAATAAAAGCCTCAGTATATTTGTTTCCATTTTGAACACTTGGTTCATCAACATTACATACAAAAATTTTTGGCTTTAAAGATAATAAACCACTTTGATTTAATAGTTTTTTTTCAAATTGGTCACGTAGAATTTGAATATCTTTAGAATTATTTATGCAATCTAATGCAATTTCTAATATTTTTATTTGCTCTTCATCTACATTTTTTTTATTACTCTTTTCTAATCTTTTTTGAATAGATTCAAGATCAGCAAGCATCATTTCTGTTTCAATAATCTCCAAATCTCTTACTGGATCAACCGTAGGATTTACATTTTGGATATCATCAGAATCAAAACATCTGATCATATGAATTACAGCATCAACCTCTCTAATGTGTGATAAAAATTTGTTTCCCAGGCCTTCACCTTTAGATGCACCCTCTACTAATCCTGCAATATCCACAAATTCTATAGTGGTATTAATCTTTTTTTTTGATTTTGAAATTTCAACTAATTTATCTAGTCTCTCATCAGGAACTGGAACAATTCCTACATTTGGCTCAATTGTACAAAAAGGAAAGTTGGCTGCTTGTGCTTTGCTAGAATTCGTTAGTGCATTGAATAAAGTAGATTTTCCAACATTGGGCAATCCAACAATTCCACACTTAAAGCTCATTATTTATTATTTACGGTGCTTGAAAATAAATCTAATTTCTTATCAAGTAGTATAGATATTGAATCAATGATGTTTTCTGTAATTTTTTCTAATTGTAACATTTCATCTTCATCAAAATCTTTCAAAACATGATCTGAAACATCTGCCTTAGTTTTTGGTCTTCCAATTCCAATTCTCACTCTCGAATAATCTTTTCCAATGAATTTATCTATAGATTCAATTCCATTATGTCCTGCACTTGAACCAGCAAACTTCGCTTTTACTTTGCCAAATTCAATGTCCAGATCATCATGAAATACAATTACATCCTCAGCATCGATTTTAAAATATTCAATTAATTCTCTGATACAAATTCCAGAGTTATTCATAAAGGTAAGAGGTTTTATTGCGTAAACTTTTTTATCCTCAATATTACCCGTCGTTAGCAAACCTTTGAATTTTGGTTTTTGTTTAGAAAGCCCAAATTTTTGATTAAGGGCATCAATTAACTTAAAACCAATATTATGCCTATTGTTTTCACTATCAGGTGTTGGATTTCCTAAACCTACAAATAAAAGCATATTTTTTTTAAATCGTATCTAGGAAACTTCACTATGATTAGTTAATTATTTTTTCTCTTCAGAGGCTTTTTTGTCATCGCCATCTTTTTTATCACCATCAGCTGCTGCTGGAGCTGCTTCTTTACCTTCTTCTGCTGCACCTTCTTCTGCCGCAGCCTCTTCAGCTGGTTTCTCAGGCTCTTTCATTACTGTAGGAGCCGCTAAAGTTGCAATCACAAAATCTCTACCTGTAATTGTTGGTGTTACACCCTCTTCTAGTTTAACTGCAGAGATTTTAAAGCTTTCTCCAATATCTACACCCTCCAAATCCAATGTAATTACAGATGGAATTTTTTCACTTGGACACTTTAATTCAATTTTTCTTCTAACTATGTTTAATACTCCACCTCTTTTTAAACCTGGAGATGTTTCATGGTTAATAAATTCAACAGGCACCTCAATTCTAATTTTTACACCAGGTACAATTCTTAAAAAATCAATATGAGTTGGCTCATCAGATAATACATTATAACTAATTTCTCTTGGTAAAACATTTTGAGGTTTACCGTCTAAATTAAGAGTTATTATGTTTGATAAAAAACTTCCTTTATCAAGTAAAGATTTTACTGTCTTTTTTAATACAGTAATTTTTTGGTTTTGCTCAGGACCACCATAGACTATACCTGGAATGTTACCAGCTAACCTAAGAGATCTAACATCCCCTTTAGATTTTGAGTCTCTAGTATTTGCATCAAGTGAATTCATAAAAAAGAGGTTTCTAGCCCAAGTTTGTTAATAACTCAAGATAATTATTTAAATAAATCTGAAACAGAGGTCGAATTGGAAATTCTTTTAATTGCTTCTCCCATAAGGGTTGAAATAGGCAAAACTTCTATATTTTTAACATTTTTAATTTTATTCCCATTATCAATTGTGTCAGTTATTACTAATTTTTTAATAACTGATTTTTTAATTTTTTCTACAGCTTCTCCACTAAGAACGCCGTGAGTAATATAAACAAAAACTTCTTTTGCACCTCGATCTTTAAGAGCTTTAGCTGCATTTACAATAGTTCCACCCGAGTCAATTATATCGTCAACTATGATACACGTTTTATCTTTAACATTTCCAATGACATTCATAACCTTTGACTGTCCTGGTTTAGGTCTTCTTTTATCTACAATAGCAAGATCAGCATCCAACATTTTACCAAGAGCTCTTGCTCTTTCGGTTCCTCCAACATCTGGAGCAACACAAATAATATTTTTACTTTTAATATTTTTTTTGGCATGTCTTGCAAAAATGGGTGTAGCAAATAAATTGTCTACAGGAATATCAAAGAAGCCCTGTATTTGGCCAGCATGAAGGTCTACTGTCACTACTCTATCAGCGCCAGCTTTAGTAATTAAATTTGAAACTAGTTTTGCTGAAATAGAAGTTCTAGGGACAACTTTACGATCTTGTCGAGCATATCCAAAATATGGAATAACAGCAGTAATATTTTTTGCTGAAGATCTTTTTAATGCATCAATACAAAGTAATAATTCCATTAAATTATCATTCGCTGGTGATGAAATAGACTGAAGGATAAAGATGCTATTACCTCTAATATTTTCATTTATTTCCACATAAATTTCACCGTCAGAAAATTTTTTGATACTTGAGTTAACAAGTTTTGTTTTTAAATATTTTGAAATATTCTTACTGAGAGGTTTATTGCTATTTCCAGTTAATAATTTCATGAGATAAACTTAATTAATCATAATTACTGAAATATTTCTACCATAATCATTCTCATTAAGCCTGATAGATCGTCTTGCACTAAAAAAATTGTTTTTTAAGACAAATGTATCTTTTTTGATAACATCAATATTCTTAATATCTAGAGCTTTTAGTTGATGATGAATATATTTACCTAAACTAAAGTAGTTTTTATCTTTTGTTTTTTTAAAAAAAAGGACATTCTTTTTATCTTTTTTTATAAATTTCTTGATAAAATCTTCTTTAACCTCGTAATTATTTACAGATATGCAGGGCCCTATAACAGCAGTTATGTTGTTAGAAGAGCAACCTTTTTTAATCATAAAATTAATAACACTTTGAATGATACCCTTGTAAGCACCTTTCCAGCCAGCATGTATTGCGGCTATCATTTTTGTTTTTTTATCATGTATAAGAATAGGCGCACAATCTGCAGTTAGAACTGCAATTGGAAGATTTGTTCTATTTGTAATTAAAGCGTCACCTTCAAGTTTTTTTTTTGGAACTTGTGTATTTTTACTTATAAAATGAAATTTATTACTATGCACCTGTTTTAGTAAAACAATTTTTTTGGCAGTAGTATTAATTTTTTTTTTAACAATATTAAGATTTTTTAAGATATTTCGTTTATTGTCATTCGATCCAGGACCACAATTTAAACTTTTAAAAATACCAGTAGATTTGCCCCCAGCTCTATTGAAAAAAGCATGATTTAAATTTTGTAACTTACTAAGCTTTTTTGATTTAATCATTACCAAACCCTAGTTTGAATTTATTTTTATGATTTGTTATAAACAATACTTTAAATAATTTTCCCATTTGTTTTTCATCAATTAATCTTTGAATTCTAAAATAAATATCAGCCTTTTCACTAAATTGCATATTCTTAGAGATAATTTCAGCTCGCTCCATTATTCCAAGCTTTGTTAGAAAATGTTTTTGTGTAGTCATTAAAGAATTAAAAGTGCCAAATCTTTTCAGCATTTTAATGATCAAATCAAAGTTTGGGTTATAAGTAATATCTGAATTTCCAAATTCATCGAGAACACCACAGTACTTATGTTTTGATACTGCTTGAAGTGTATTTTTTATTTTTTTATCAACATAAGCATAGTCAATTATTAATACCCCACCATTATTTTTTTTAATTTTATTGGTTATATTTTTTAAATAATCATCAGCTTGAGGTGAATATTCAATAAAAGTTTGTTTATCTGAAATCTTAAATTTAATTTTTTTTTCAAACTTCTCTATATCAAGTGGTATATCCAAATATTCTTTGTGTGTATTATCTATAAATTTTACATATCTTTCGTGCCATTTTTTCTCTTTTTTAATAAATTGCTTAATTGGCAATGCATCAAAAAATTCATTTGCTAGAAAAATACAAGGCAGATTATTCAATTGATCTAAATTATTTAGCCATCTAATTTTATTATTATTGATAATATTTTTTTGAATTTTTCTAAGTAATTTACTTCTTTCCAATATATTAATTTTACAAGCACTAAAAAATTTTGGAAATTTTGAAAATGTTTTATTTAATACCCTCATCATTTCACCGTTACCAGCACCTAGCTCTATTAAATTAAATTTTTTTGGACAACCTAGATTTTCCCAAAACGAAATTACCCAAATTGCCAGCATTTCAGAAAATAATACAGATATATTGGGTGCAGTAATAAAGTCACCACTTTTTCCAAATGGAACTTTTTTAACATAATATCCAAATTTTTTATTATAGAGAGACTCCTCTATATATTCATCTAGAGTAATCTTATCACCATTTTTAATTTTCATTTTTTTTTAAATAAAATAGAAGCACTCCAATTACAAAAAACAGAAGGCTTATGATTTGACCTAAAGTTGAGTTTAAAAATAGAAATCCAATTTGTGGGTCTGGCACTCTGAAAAACTCTAAAGAATATCTAAACAAAGAATAAAAAATTAAGAATAAAGCAGAAAGTTTTCCAGGTGTTACAATATATTTTCGTCTAAAAAGATAATTTAGTATAAAGAAAAGAATAATACCTTCAAAAAAAGCTTCATAAATTTGAGAAGGATGTCTTTTGATATTATCTATTAATACAAATTGAACACCCCAAGGCAAATCTGTAGCTCTTCCATAAAGTTCAGAATTTATAAAGTTTGCAATTCTACCAAAAAAAATACCAATAGGAGCTGATAGCGCAACTAAATCTAAAAAGATAAATGAATTAATTTTATGTTTTTTTCCAAATATTACACAGGATAGAATAACTCCAATTAAACCACCATGAAATGACATCCCACCATTCCATACCATTAGAATTTCTAATGGATTGTTTATATAATATGAGAAGTTGTAGAATAGGGCATAACCAATTCTTCCACCTAAAATTATACCAATGATTAAATAGGTAATAAAGTCATCAAATAGATCAAGTACAATGGGATCTTTAATTAATTTTTTTTTACAATAAATCCAACCAAGCACTATTCCAAAAATATAGGCCAAAGAATACCACCTAATTTCTAGTGAAAAAACTTCAAAGGCAACTGGGTCAAAATTATTAATAAACATTTTTTAAAAACTACTTATAAAGTATATTAATTTTATAAATGAATATATGACAAAATCTAAATTTGTAATTGATAAATTAGCTAAGCTATTTGAGCAAGGTCTTATTTCTTATAAAGATTTAAGTTCTGAAATTATAAATGTTTTAAAATCAAAGAGAGATGAAATAGTTTTTAAAATGAAGCTAGTTAGTAAAGAGGAAACTGATATTTTAATTAAAAGAGTAGAAAATCTTGAAAAAAAATTAGAAAAACTAGAAAAAAATAATTTAAAAAAGAAAGCTACAAAGGTAAAAAAACCTTAACTCTCAAGCCATTCAAGTGAGATTTTTCTAGTATAATATTTCCACCATGAGACTTAATGATATCTGATGTTATGGCTAACCCAAGACCTACGCTTGATTTAGAGTCAGCTCTTCCCTTGTCTATTTTGTAGAAGGGTTTAAATACATTTTGATATTCATTTTTAGGAATACCAATCCCATCATCATCTAAAGTAATTGTAATATTATTATTTTTTTTATTTAATTGTATTTCAATTTTTTTGGCATATTTAATTGAATTATCAATAAGATTATTAATAGATCTCTTAATTAAATTCTTTCGACCACTCATGTAGATTCTTGGTATTATTTTATTTGATATGTCTTTATTATTATATTTTTTAATTATATTTTCTATTAATTCTGAAATATCAAAAGTCTCATCTTTTTCTACAAAAGTTGAACTTGTAAATTGTAAATATTCGTTTAACATTTTTTCCATCTCATCAATATCTGCAGACATTTTTTTTGATAGATCTTTATCTTCAATAAAGGATAGTTGTAATTTTAATCTTGTTAATGGTGTTCTCAAATCATGACTTATTCCAGATAACATTTCCGATCTTTGATTGAGGTGTCTCATAATTCTTTTTCGCATTTTGTCAAACTCTAGACCTGCTTGTCTGATTTCCATTGCACCAGAAGGTCTATACTCATCAACTTTTTCACCTCTTCCAAATTTCTCAGCAGCTTTTGCAAGATTTACAATAGGGCGAGTTTGATTTTTTAGAAATATTATAGCTATAGTTATCATCAGCAATGCTGGAAGGGTTATCCATAATCCAAACAATCTGGCGGATGTGCTGGTTACCCTGTCCTTTGGAATAAAAAATTCAAAATAACCATCATTATGTTTAATATTTATATGAATGAGCTCTTTATATGTCGTTGTATCAAACCAATAATTATTAGTTCCAATATTTGATTTTAATTCTCTTCTTAATGTTCGATCTATTGGACTAAACCACCTTTGTTTTTGCGGTAATTCAAATGAATCATCTGTTTTAAACTCAACGTTAAGATCTAGGTAAATTGAAAAAAGACCTGACAAATCATTATTATTATATTTACCATTGTCATAGGCTACGATGAAAGTTTTCATTTCACCTACAAGTGCTCGTGTCATTCCTTTATTTGTTTTAATCCACAGACTATCAAAGAAAACAATGGTGATAACCAATTGCAAAACTATTATTGGAACTGCAACAATTAGTAATGCACGGTAAAATAGTCTACGAGGTAATAAATTTTTAATAAAGCTACTCAATCCATAAGACATAGCCAGCACCTCTTAAAGTTTGCAAATATTTTGGATTTTTTGGATCAAGTTCAATTTTCTTTCTTAGTCTTGTAATTATAACATCAATTGATCTCTCTTTGTCTAAATCAATTAGTTTACCAATACTTTCTCTTGAAAAAGTTTTTCCAGGGTTATTAATCATTTTTTCTAAGATAATTTTTTCAGTATTGTTAATTTTAAATTCACTATCATTTTTAATGATTAGCAATTTATTTAAATCTATTTTTATATTATCAAAAGTTATAATTCTCTTTAAATCATTTTTTTTTGTTTTATTTAGTATATTCTTTATTCTTAATACTAGTTCTTTAGGCTCAAAAGGTTTTGGCAAATAATCATCTGCACCTATTTCTAATCCACTAACTCTATCCTCAGTTTCTCCTTTGGCAGTTAAAAGAATGATTGGTGTATCAATATTTGATTTATTTTCCATTATAAAATCTAAACCACTTTTTCCAGGCATCATCACATCAAGAATGATCAAATCAAATTTTACTATTAAAATTTTTTCTTTAGCATTTTCAGCACTATTAGCAGTCGTAACTAAAAAATTATTTTCATTTAAAAATTTTTTTATTAATGATCTTATTCCATCATCATCATCAACTACTAAGATATGGGCTATAAAATCATTCATTAATTATTTTTTTTAGTACATTATCAAAATTAATAACTTGCTCTGAACTTGAGTTTAGAAGAGCATTATAAATTCGCTTTTTTTGAGTGGAGAATATGTCATTAAAAATTTTTTCTCCTTTATCATTTAAAAAAATATGTTTTACCCTTGTATCCTGCTGATCTTTTTCAAAAAAAACAACTTCTAGTTTGATCAAATCTTTTAAAACACGATTTAAACTTTGTTTAGTAATGTTAAGTTTTTTTAGCAGTTCTGAAATTGTAATACCTCGATACATAGAAAGAATGTGTAAAACCTTATGATGTGCTATCCCAATTGAGTACTTATCCAAGGTTTTTTTGGAGTCTGCAAAGATTTCTCTATAGCTTGTAAACAACTTCTCTATTAACTCTTTAAGTTGATCATCTTTTAAATATAAAAGTTCTTTCATTATTGGTAAGTTATATTGACATATTATAGATACAAAGATAATTTTGAAAAATAATTAAAAAAAATTTCACACATGATACCCTACGACAAAAGATCTGGTAAAATTTGGTATAATAATGAGCTTGTTGATTGGGCTGATGCTAAAATTCATATACTAAATCATGGTCTTCATTATGCCAGCTGTGTTTTTGAAGGTGAAAGAGTATATGATAGTAAGATTTTTAAATTAGAGGAACACACTTCAAGACTTTTTTATTCAGCAAAACGAATGGGAATTACAATTCCATACTCTGAAAAAGATATAAACCAAGCATCTAATGAAATCATTTCAGTACAAAAAATTGAAAATGGGTATGTAAGACCAATGATTTGGAGAGGTAGTGAGATGATGGCAATTTCTGCTCAACAAACAAAAATACATGTTGCAATAGCTACTTGGGAATGGGGCTCTTATTTTGATCCTAAATTAAAAATAAATGGAATTAGGTTAAATATTTCAAACTGGAGAAGACCAGCTCCAAATACAATACCTTGGGATACTAAAGCCTCAGGATTGTATATGATTTGTACTTTATCCAAGCATGAGGCGGAGCAACAAGGATACACTGATTCTCTAATGCTAGATCATGCAGGCAATGTAGCAGAAGCTACTGGAGCAAATATATTTTTTAAAGATAAGAACAATGAATTGCATACTCCAATCCCAGATTCCTTTTTAGATGGAATTACAAGAAGAACAGTTATTGATATTGCAAAATCAAAAGGGATTAAGATCCATGAGAGAAAGATTAAACCTGAAGAGCTAAAAGATTTTGTTGGTTGTTTTTTAACTGGAACAGCAGCAGAGGTTACGCCTGTATCTTGTATAGCTGATAATGAATTTAAAGTCTGTGAAACTATAATTGATTTAAATGAAAGCTATCAAGCTTTAGTAAGAAGCAATTAAATTAATTTTTACTGTCTTCAGACATTGCATGATCAATACCTTTTCTTAAATACTCATAACCAGTATATAAAGTCAAAAAAGCAGAAAGCCAAAGCAAGATTATTCCAATAGTTTGTGCATTATAGTCTTGGAAGTTCAAAATTTTATTTCCAGTTTCACCAGTTAATAAAAGTGCTATAGCAACCATCTGTAAAAAAGTTTTTAATTTTGCTAAATTAGATACAGGCAGTCTGATTTTACCTTTTGCTAAAAATTCTCTTAAACCCGAAATCAGAATCTCTCTTGTTAATATGATAATTGCAGCAATAACTTCGTAATGTTTAATTGTCCCACTCATCACAAGTAATATTAATGCTGTGGCAACAATAATTTTATCAGCAATAGGGTCTAACAATTCACCTAATTTAGATTCTTCACCCAACATTCTTGCAAGCATCCCATCTAAAAAATCTGTAAATGAAGCAATTAAAAACAAAGCGAAAGCAGTTAAGTCACCATAAAAACCTGGTAAGTAAAATGCTAAAACAAAAAAAGGAACAATTATTATTCTGCCGATAGTTAAAATGTTTGGAATTTTTTTAAGCATAATTATTCGTGAAAAAAGTTATATATCTTTTTTGCCACTTTTTCCTCAACACCTTCTACTGATTTTATTTCATCAAAACTAGCTGATTCAACTGCTCGAGCTGAACCAAAATGGTTTAATAATGCTCTTTTTCTAATAGATCCAATACCATCAATTTGGTCTAAAAGTGATTTTGTAATGCCTTTTGCTCTTTTAGCCCGATGAGAAGTAATAGCAAATCTATGAGCCTCATCACGAAGCCTTTGTAAAAAGAATAGGGTAGGATCATTTTTATCAAATTTAAATGTTTTTCCATTATAGAAAAAAGTTTCATCACCACTATTTCTTAATTTACCTTTAGCAATAGCAATCATTGGAAGGTCATGTAAACCAAACTCGTCTAGCACTTCTTTGGCAGTTGAGTATTGACCTTTACCACCGTCAATTAATATCAAATCTGGTAGAGTTAAATAGTTCCCCTTTTCTAACATTGCTCTTTTAAATCTCCTTGAAAGAACCTCTTTCAACATAGCAAAGTCATCTTGTTCAGAACCTTTTGTTTTAATATCGAACTTTCTATACCTTTTTTTCACAAACCCTTCATTTCCAAAAGTAATCATTGCCCCAACACTATTTGCACCTGAAATATGACTGTTATCATAAACCTCAACAAGGTTTAGATTATTTTTAAGTTCAAATTTTTTAACAACACCATCAAACAAATCTTTATTGTTATTTGTTTCATAAATTTTTCTACTAAGTGACTCTTTGGCATTTTTTTCAGCCATGGCAATTACTTTAGCTTTAGATCCTTTTTTTGCTATATTAATTGAAATAGTACTTCCTTCTTTTTTACTTAAAGTTTCTTCAATTAGTTTTTTATCGTTGATATCACTATTAATGATTATTAATTTTGGAACACTTTTATTTTCATAGAACTGCATTAAGAAAGACGACATTATTTCAGAAATTTCTTGATCCGAATCATGTTTTGGAAAATAGGCTTGGTTACCCCAATTTTGTTTTGATCTATAAAAAAATACTTGAATACAAGTTTTACCAGATTCTTTGTACGCTGCGATTACATCTGCATCTACCAGATTTGCTTCATTAATCCTTTGAGATGATTGAATTATATTTAAAGATTTTATTCTATCTCTAAAAATAGAAGCTCGTTCAAAATCAAGTTTCTCACTAGCTTCCTCCATTTGCTTAGATAGGTTTTTCTGTATGTCTCTTGATTTACCAGACACAAATTGAATTGCTTGATCTACTGATTTTTTATAGTCATCTCTACTTATGTAATCAACACAAGGACCAGAACATCTTTTTATTTGATAAAGTATACAAGGTCTTTTCCTATTCTTGAAAGTTCCATCATCACAAACTCTTATTTGGAAAATTTTTTGCAACATTTTTATGGTCCAATTAGCAGTTCCCGCAGAAGCAAATGGCCCAAAGTAAAAACCTTCTTTGTCTTTTTTTCCTCTATGTTTTGTAACTTGAGCCCACTTATCTTTATTGCTGATAAAAATAAAAGGAAAAGATTTGTCATCTTTAAGTAAAATATTGAATTTAGGCTTATATTTTTTGATTAAATTAGCCTCTAAAAGTAGAGCCTCACTTTCATTTGCTGTAGTAGTGATTTCTAATTTAAATGTTTGTGACAACATTCTCTCTGTTCTAATGATATGATTTTTTTCTGATACATAGCTCTTTAATCTATTGGGTAAATTTTTTGCTTTTCCTACATATAAAATGTCATCTTTATGATTTAACATTCTATAAACTCCAGGGCTTTTAGGAATTAATGGGAGCTCTTTTCTGATTACGTCTTTACCTAATTCAGAGCTTTTCATGACTTCTTTTTTTGGTAATTTGGATACCAACAGAGGCGCATTCTTTTATAATTTCTAGTTTTTCAATTTGAAGCATGATTTTTCCAATTCTTTTATCTTTAAATAATACATCAAATACATCTTCAGCCAATGTTTCTAAAAAATTGTAATGTTTATTTTTAACAAGTTTTTTAATCAATTTTACAACCTGACCATAATTTACAATTGACTTAATATCCTTGTCATTTGTTGGTTTTCTGTCCTCATAGTCAATTTCAAGGCAAAATTTTACTTTTTGTGATTTTTCTTTTTCGAAATCATAATATCCAAGCTTTAAATCTAAAGTTAGCTCTTTAATTAAAATTTTTTTTTCGTAATTAAATAAGTTTTTTGTTTTATCTAGTTTAATAATTCTAAAGTTATTTTTTTTCATTCTTTTCCAATTACATCTGGTGTTTGCCAATTTAAACTTTGCCCACTATCAATTGCAATTACTTGACCTGTAATTGAACTGTTTTTGATAAAAAAGTCAACAGCTGAACAAATATCTTTTACATTTACCTGTCTTTTTAAAGGGGTTGCCAAATATTGTTTCTTAAAATGATTATCAGTTTGTCTTTTGTTTTTTATAGTAGGACCTGGTGCTATTCCATTAACCCTTACATTTGGAGCTAACTCCATAGCACTTGTTTTTGTCAGAGTATAAAGCCCTGTTTTGCTTAAAGTATAAGAAAAGAAAAAAGGAGTTAGTTTAAAAACTCTTTGGTCAATTATATTTATAATATTGTTATTTTTCCCTCTAGTATTTTTTGCAAATTCTTTTGTAAGATATGCTGGTGCTTTTAAATTTACATTAATATGATTTCCCCAACTTTTAGAGGTAAAATTTTTTAAATTATCATTTTCAAATAATGAAGCATTGTTTACCAAACAATCAAAGTATTTTAATTTATCTTTAGAAAATTTTATGATTTTTTTAAGATCTTGTTCTTTTGCAAGATTTCCTTTTACTAAATAAACTTTTGTTTTATTTTTTATTAATTCTTTTTTTAATTTTTCAGCTTCTGTCCTAGAAGTATTGTAATGAATAATCATTTCAACCCCTGGACCTGAGAGTTTCTTTGCAATAGCAGCACCCATTCTTGTTGCAGCTCCTGTGATAATTATTTTGTTTGCTTCCATTTTTTTTTACCTTTTTGAGCTCTTGTACCAGGTAGACCCATTGTAGATCTACCTTTTGGATACACTCTATTTTCTTGATTATAGTGTTTTACTTTTGGATTTAATACAATTTCTAATTCTGACGCTTCAAGATTTCTTATTTCATCTCTAATTTTTGCAGCTTCTTCAAATTCAAGGTTGGTTGCAGCATCTTTCATTCTTTTATTTAATTGTTTTAAATGTTTCTTTAAGTTACCACCAATATTGTCACCTGTTCCAACTTTTAGGTAGTCCTTTTCATAAACACTTTCCAAAACATCATTTATTTCTTTTTTAATTGAGGCTGCATCAATATTATGTTTTTTGTTATAGGCGACCTGTATTGTTCTTCTTCTATCAGTTTCTTGAATTGCTTTTTTTATACTTTTAGTTTCCTTGTCGGCATAAAGAATGACTCTGCCATCTAAATTTCTTGCTGCTCTTCCTATAGTTTGGATTAGTGAAGTTTCAGATCTTAGAAATCCCTCTTTATCAGCGTCTAGAATTGCAACTAATGCACACTCAGGTATATCAAGCCCCTCTCTTAAAAGATTTATACCAACCAAGACGTCGAAAACTCCTAGTCTTAGATCTCTCATAATTTCTATTCTCTCAAGTGTATCGATATCAGAATGTAGATATCTGACCCTAATACCATTTTCGTGAAAATATTCAGTTAAATCTTCAGCCATTTTTTTAGTTAAAGTTGTAATCAATACTCTAAAATTTTTATCGATTGTTTTCTTACACTCATGCATTACGTCATCGACTTGGTTTTTAGCTGGTTTGATTGCAACTGGTGGATCAATTAAGCCTGTAGGCCTTATTATTTGTTCAACAAACTTACCTTTAGTCTGCTCTAATTCCCAAGGACCAGGTGTTGCTGATACAAAAACAGTTTGTGTTCTCATTGCATCCCACTCTTCAAATTTAAGTGGCCTATTATCCATACAAGAGGGTAGTCTAAAACCATATTCTGCAAGATTACTTTTTCTAGATCTATCTCCCTTATACATTCCATTTAATTGCGGAACAGTTACATGGCACTCATCAACAAAAATTAATGTATTATCTGGAAAATATTCAAACAGAGTAGGGGGTGGTTCTCCAGGTTTTCTACCCGATAAAAATCTTGAGTAGTTTTCAATTCCAGCACAAGAACCAGTTGCTTCGATCATTTCCAAATCAAATTTAGTTCTTTCTTCTAATCGTTGTGCCTCTAGAAGTTTATTTTGTTCTTTAAATTTTTTTAAAGTTGACTCTAATTCTCTTTTTATTTTTATGACTGCTTGTTCTATGGTTGGTTTTGGAGTGATATAGTGACTATTGGCATAAACTTTTATAACATCTAATTCTTTCAATAAATTTCCTGTTAAAGGATCAAATTCTTCAATTTTTTCCAATTTGTCACCAAACAAACTAAGTCTCCAAGCTCTATCCTCAAGGTGAGATGGAAATATTTCAATATATTCTCCTCTTGCCCTAAAAGTTCCTCTATAAAAATTTTGGTCATTTCTTTTGTATTGTAAATGCACCAGGGTCTTTATTAATTCTTCTCTGTTATAATCGTAATCCCTTTTTAAACTTAAAGTCATCTTGCTATAAGCTTCAACAGAGCCCAATCCATAAATACAAGAAACGCTGGAAACAATAATCACATCATCTCTTTCAAGAAGTGATCTTGTTGCTGAGTGACGCATTCGATCTATTTGTTCATTAATGGATGCTTCTTTTTCAATATAGGTATCAGATCTTGGAACATAGGCTTCAGGAGTATAGTAATCATAATAAGACACAAAATACTCAACAGCATTTTCTGGAAAAAATGATTTCATCTCTCCATAAAGTTGAGCTGCCAATGTTTTGTTTGGAGCCAGTATAAGAGCTGGTCTATTAGTTTGTTGAATAACCTGTGCCATTGTAAAAGTTTTTCCAGAACCTGTTACACCAAGTAAGACTTGGTTTAACTCATCTTTATTTGCTCCTTTAACCAATTGTTTTATTGCTTCCGGCTGGTCACCGGCAGGTTTAAATTCTGTTGTAAGTTTAAATTTTTGTCCACCTTCCAGTTTCTGGTGAATTTCTGGATTTTTACTTTGGATTTCAGTAATTAAATCTTGATATGTATTTGGCATTATCTATAAAACTATTAGAATAAAAATATATTTCAATGAGCATTATATCAAACAGTCTAAAAAAAATTAAACCCTCACCAACTATTGCTGTAACTCAAAAGGCAAGAGAGTTAAAAGCTGCTGGAAAAGATGTTATAGGCCTTGGAGCTGGAGAACCTGATTTTGATACACCTGATAATATTAAACAAGCAGCCATAAAAGCTATTAACGAGGGTGATACTAAATATACAGCAGTTGATGGAACACCAGCTTTAAAAGATGCCATTGTTAAAAAATTTAAAAGAGAAAACAATCTAGATTACACAACTGATCAAATCACAGTTGGTGCTGGTGGAAAACATGTAATTTATAATGCTATGATGGCAACCCTAAATGAAGGGGACGAGGTTATAGTTCCTGCGCCATATTGGGTTTCTTATCCTGATATGGTTTTATTAGCTGGTGGAACTCCAATTATTTTGGAGTGTAATGAAAAACAAGGATTTAAAATTAATCCAGCTGAATTAGAAAAATCTATAACAC
>JADHRH010000002.1 GCA_016777545.1 Candidatus Pelagibacter sp. | reverse complement strand
ATTATGAAACTTACTCAGCCTTTAACTGCATTTTTTAATCCGACAATTAATAGTTATAGAAGAATAAATGCACCACCAACAAAATCGGGAGCTACATGGTCACCTAGTAGTATTTCTTATACAGGAAACAATAGAACTCATATGATAAGAATTCCTGATAAAGGTAGATTTGAATTAAGGTTAATGGATGGAGCAGTAAATCCTTATTTACTTCAAGCTGGAGTGATAGCCGCTGGTTTGCATGGAATAAATAATAAAATAGATCCTGGTGAACCTTTATCTTGTAATATGTATACTGATCATAAAAATTACCCTAATCTAAAAAAATTACCTGACATAATAGAGGATGCATTGGATCAACTAGAAAATAGTAAAGAAATTAATGAAGCATTTGGTGGTGATACTATTAAAAGCTATCTAAAATTAAAAAGGTCTGAAATTAAAGATTTTAATCAAGAAGAAAAGTTTGATAAAAAAAGCTCAGTAACTCACTGGGAAAAAAATAGTACTCTTGATTGTTAACAAATGAAATCAATCCTTGAGAAAGATCTTTGGTCTATTACATCATTTTTAGAGAATAAAAATTATAAATTTAATAAAGAAAATATACTTACACAACTTCCAGAAAAATTTATAGATGAAGCGATAGAAGCTATATCTAGTTGGGATGATTATGCCCCTACTCCATTGGTTAAATTAAATAAACTAAATGATGAATTAAAATTTAAAAATATTTACTACAAAGATGAGGATAAACGGTTTGATCTAAAATCTTTTAAAGCTTTAGGTGGAGCTTTTGCTGTTTACAAGATTGCCAGTGAAAAAGAGAATATAACTGTATCAACAGCAACAGCTGGAAATCATGGTCGATCTGTAGCCTGGGGAGCTCAAAGACTTGGATTAAAATGTAAAATATTTATAAGTGAATTTGTTAGTGAATCTAGAGCTGAAGCAATGCGTAAATTGGATGCTGAAGTGATTAGAGTTAAAGGCAATTATGACAATTCATTAAAAGAATGCATAAAACAATCTAAAGAAAATAATTGGGAAATTGTACAAGATGTGTCTTGGGAAGGTTACAAAGAAGTACCAAAATTAATTATGGCTGGATACACCATAATGATTAAAGAAATTTTAGATGAGGTAAAATCTAATTCAATATCACACGTATTTCTTCAAGCTGGAGTTGGCGGAATGGCTGCAGCAATGATTGCTGGCTTTGCAAAATTATCACAAAATATTCCAAAATTTATTATTGTTGAGCCAGAAAATGCAGACTGTGTATTTCAAAGTATTAAGAATAATAAACCCACAACTGTTGATATTAAAAAGGAAACAGTAATGGGTGGAATGTCTTGTGGTGATGTATCAAGTATTGCCTGGGAAATTTTAAAAAATTCTTCAAATTATTGTTTAACTATATCTGATGAAGCAATCTCAACTACTGTAGCATTGCTAGCAGAAAAGCGTTTATCTGATGAAAAAATAATAGCTGGTGAATGTGCGGTCCCAGGTATAATCGCGTTAATAAGCTCATTTAACAATAAAGAATACTTAGATAAGCTAGAGTTAAATGAACAATCAAATGTACTTTTATTTGGTTGTGAAGGTTTAACTGATAGTGCAATGTATCAAAAACTACTAAGTGATGGATTGCAAAAAATCTGAGTAAATATGACAAAAAAAGCCATTGTTTGGATTAGAGAAGATTTTAGAATTGAATATAACGAAGCCTTAGCGACAGCAACTCAAAATCATGAGTATGTAAATGCTCTTTATATATATAACCCAAAAAACTTTGATAAAAAAAGAGAGGCCCAAAAATGGTGGCTGTCTAAATCATTAGAAAATTTAAGTATAGATCTAAAGAAATTAAATATCACATTGGAAGTTCAGTTAGGTGATGAACTAGAGGTATTATCAATTTTAAAAAAGAAAGATGATGTTACTGTTTATTGGAGTAAAGTTTATGAGCCAGATGTAATTAATAAAGGTAAAAAAATAAGAGATCTATTTATTAAGAATGAGATTCAATATAAATATTTTAAAGGAAACATTCTTGTAGAATTTCAAGAAATGACTAAAGACGATGGCACTCCCTATAAAGTATTCACTCCGTTTTGGAAAAAAACTGAACAACATTATATTTCAAAAACACCTTCAAAATTAATACAAGTTAAATCAAAAATTAAAAAGATAAACATATTTAAAAATTCAATTTCTATAAAAGAAATTTTACCTAAAAAAAATTGGTATAAAAAATTTGAGAAATACTGGGACCCATCTGAAAAAGAAGCTAAAAAATATTTACAAGAATTAATAAATAATAGAATTGAGGACTATGGTGATGCACGAGATATTCCAGGTGTTAACGGAACCTCCAAGTTATCTCCTTTCTTAAAATTTGGTCAAATACATGTAGAAACAATTTGGAAGAAATGCCAAGACATTAAAGTTAAAAAAATTGGATATAGAAAGTATATTAATGAATTAGGATGGAGAGAATTTTCTCATAGTTTAATTAATTACTTTCCACAAATGTTAAAAGGTAATCTTAGAAAAGATTTTGACAATTTTCCTTGGGTTAAAAATGATAAATTTCTTAAAGCTTGGAAAGCAGGCATGACAGGATATCCCATTGTTGATGCTGGAATGAGAGAACTATACGAAACAGGATGGATGCACAATAGAGTTCGAATGATTGTTGCTTCTTTTCTTGTTAAGCATTTAAGAATTCATTGGATGGAGGGTGAAAAACATTTTAAAAATTGTTTAGTAGATTATAATGAAGCTAGTAACATTGCCCAATGGCAATGGGTTGCAGGATGTGGCGCAGATGCAGCTCCATACTTTAGAATCTTCAATCCTATTCTTCAGGGTGAAAAATTTGACAAAGATGGGATTTATACAAAAAAGTGGGTTCCAGAACTTAAAAACATGCCTAATAAGTTTCTATATAAGCCATGGGAACTTGAAACCAAATACCAAGAACAGATTAAAGTAGTTGTTGGTATCAACTATCCAAAACCAATTGTAGATCACGTTCAAGCCAGAAATGCTGCTCTAGATGCTTTTAAAACAATTAAGAAAAACTAATCTCCTAAATAATGAAGGACGATCAATCTTTTTTGCTTCTCAATTCTGTGCTCAAAAAGATATAAACCCTGCCAAGTACCAAGTAATAACTCATTGTTTTTAACGCTTAAAGAGATTTGATTATTAGTTAACGCAGATTTTATATGTGCAGGCATGTCATCTTTTCCCTCAGTTGTATGGATGTAAAGGGAATTATCCATAGGTACGAGCTTATTAAAAAAATTTACTAAATCACTTTGAACATCTGGATCGGCATTCTCTTGAATTATTAAAGAAGCACTGGTGTGTTGAATGCTTATATTGATAATTCCATTATTAAATTCATTATCCTTAATCCATTTGTTAGTTTGACTTGTAAATTCATAGAGACTCTGACCATTAGTACTCATTTCTAAATTGAAAAACTCTTGTCTCATAACTTCGTATACTTAATAGATGTTAATTCATACAACCTACTAATAGTTCTTTTAAATATTTTTTTTAAATCTTCAGAAGAGCTTAATAAATCTAATTGTAATTGAGAAGTTATCATAAGTGGTATATTTTTTTCATAAAGAATATCAATTAAAGTAATAAATCTTTGTTGTTGATTAGAATTATCACTATTAAAAATTGGAATATTTTCTATAACAATAAAATTGCATACTTCAGTTATTTTAATGTAATCTTCAGCTCCAATATTTTTAGAACATAACTCTTTAAAATCAAAACGTGCTATTCCATTAAAGTAATTCTTAATAGTAAGCTTTCTACCTTTAATACTTAAGATCATTTCTTGATTAGTAAGATTTTTTGTTATTTTTCTAAAAAATTTATTAAGTTTAAAATTAGTTGATTCATTTAATGGATAAAAATATCTTTCATTTCTGTTTTTTACAGATTTTCTATAATCATCTTGGATAATCAATTGTGTCTCGTAAGATCTTTCCTTCATTATTTTAATAAAGGGAAGAAATTGATCTCTTTGTAATCCATCTTTGTAGAGGTCATTTATTTTAGTATTTGATGAAAATAAAACTTTTATATTCTCATCAAATATTTTTTTAAATAAGCTACCTAAAATCATAGCATCTACAATATTTGTAACCTGAAACTCATCAAAATAAATTAATTTAGATTTACTTTTTAGTTTTTTAACAAATCTATCTATAATATTTTCTTGTTTATTTTCTTTGTTTTTAAATACAAAGTCATGAAAACTAATCATAAACTCATTAAAGTGAAATCTTTGTTTAGTTTTATCAAATTTATTATAAAAAAAATTGAGTATCATGGTTTTACCTACACCCACATCCCCTTGTAAATAAAACCCTGTTTTATAATTTTGTTTAGTAAATATTTTTTTTAAAAGTGATTTATTAAAGTTTTGATTATAGAATAAATTTAGCTCATCGATTGAGCCTAATTGATTTGGATTAATTTCTAAATTGTTAATTTTACAATAACTAAGAAATAATTTATTTAAATTCATTTGTTGTTTTAAAATCTATACCATATTCTGATCTGGGGCCTTTTCTTAATCCAAAAGGACCAGATAAAAATAATGTAAGCGGCCTTGTTCCTGGTTTAAGATCAACTCTGTGTAAATTATTTGCTGATCGAAAACCAATATATCCCGGCGGTCTCCAAAATCTTCCATTTTTTAAAGTTTCCCAATAACCTCCTCTTAATATAACGGTTATGTAAGGAAATGTGTGATTATGAACCCCTTCCCCATGATCGTCTGCTAACATTTCATGTAATAAAATATTAAATGGAAACCATTTAGGCCTATGTCTTAATAAAACATAATATCTATTCATCCAGGGTTTAGCTTCATTAAATTTGGGGTGGGAAGGTCCACGATCTAAAACAACTTTTTTTCTTCCTAATTTATCGAGTAACTTAAGAAACATTACTAATTAAATTTGATAATAGAACCGTTGCTTATTAAAAAAAGATTATTTTCATTTATAAATGGCTGCAAAATTTTACCTCCTGAAACTTTAACCACATTCAAGATGTTACCATCATTACTATTTACAATTATTAATTTTCCATCACTATTAGTTAAATATATTTTATTCAAAGCTACAAAAAAACCAGTAGGTGTTATTTGGTTTCTTTTTTTATCTTTATAGTTTTTATATAAATCGTTAATTCTTATTATATTTCCTGATTTTTTGTCGATAATATATAAATATCCTTTTTCAGATATGGTTATTATAAGTTTACCAATAACAACAGGTTTAAGATCTGAGCTAATCTCAGTTTTCCAATTAATTAATCCGGTAGCACTATCAATAGAATAAAATTCATTTTTATTATTAGAGAAAAATATTGTGTTTTCATTGATAACTAATTCTGAATTAGATAATTGAAATGCATTTTGACTAATATTATTATTTTGTGTGGGTAGTTGCCAAACTAGTTGACCCGATTTTATATTTACTGCTGTGATGTCTCCAATAGAATTATTAAAATAAATATTTTTATCATCGAGGGCAATTGATATCTTGGTATTTGATTTTGTTAAAGATTCTTCAGTTTTTAAATTCCATATTTCTGATCCATCTTTTATTGATATTGATCTTAGAATATTTTTATAATCCACCACATAAAAAACATCATTTTTTATTTTAATATTAGAGTTAAAAGGAACTATGTTTGTTTTTATCCATAATAGCTCTCCTGTATCAATATTAATTGCATAATATTTTGCCACATCATCTGTTACAATTAATATATCGTCTTTTAATGCAAAATTTAATCTTGGCTTAATTTTTTTTTCACTTTTATTGTAAAAATTATTTTTCCATAGAGTTTTTTGATTTTCATCGTAAAGAGTTATTTCACCTTTGTTGTCATAAAAAACTAAATTGTTATTATAAAATAAAGGGCTAGGACTTATAAAATCAAAATCATTAAATTTAGAAAAGTTATATTTTCCAATTTTTTCTAAGACACCTTCATAAGTTAGTTCGCCAGTATCATTTTGATCATTCAAGCTGTTTTGATTTAGCTTGCCATTTGATATTTTAACATAAAGATTTGAATTAAATTCTTCTTCAAGTCTTATTTGCTTGGTTAAAATAGTTTTGTTATTTTCAATTTGCTGTTGGTTTTTGTCATCTTTATTCCAAAAACCTACTTTTTTACTAGCTGAGCAGTTGTTTAAAATTAAGAGGATTAGGACTGATAATAGTACTTTATTCACCAAGGTCTCTGTTTAGTCTCTTTTGTGAGTCAGTTTTAATTGTGCCGTTAGCATTAGGTAAAATTATAATTTGGTTAAAAAATTCTTTAGCTTTTTGTTTTTCATCTTTTGAATAAAAAAATTCTGCAAGTAAGTATAATGCATGGGACTTCCAGATACTTTCAGAGTTAATTACTGGATTAAGTATTTTCAATAATTCATTTTCACTAACAAAGTCTGAATTGAATAATGCTTTTTTATATATAATCAAATTCTTAATTTCATTATCAAGTTTTGTATTTTCAATTAATTCATTAAATAATATATTTATCTCATCATTGTTCTCTATTAAATTATTGTCTAGTAGATGGTATAAAGCTAATGGAGAATAAGTTGCATCATTACTTTTTACAACATTAACCATTTCATCAATTGTTTTTTGTTTATTTTCGGGATTAAGATCTATTAATGCTAAGTTGTATTGATTAGCTAATTTAATTTTATTTTTTTCTTTAGAATTTTCAAATGATAGATAGCCAATTATAATTACTAATATTATTGAAATAATTATTATAAGTTTTTTTTTATTATTTATAAAAAAATTCTTTATTCTCTCATTTCTTGCGTTTGTATCTATGATTGTAATTTCTTCGTCCATTTCTATATCATGTTCCTTAATACATACTGAAGTATTCCACCATTTTTATAATACTCTAATTCGTTTTTAGTATCTATTCTACATAGGGTTTTGATCTTTTTAATATCTCCCGAGGCATATTTTATTTCAACCTGAACATGATCTGATGCATTTATACCGTCTTCAATTTGAAGAACGGTTATCAACTCTGAACCAATTAATTTTAAGTTTACCCTGTCGTGTCCTTCAGTAAATTGTAGAGGTAAAACACCCATTCCAATTAAATTAGATCTATGAATTCTTTCAAAACTTTCCGCTATTACAACTTTAACACCTAATAGTTTTGTTCCTTTAGCAGCCCAATCCCTTGACGATCCTGTCCCATATTCTTTTCCACCTATAACAACAAGATCTGTACCTCTTTTTTTGTATTCTTCTACAGCATTATAAACTGGCATTACTTTTTCTTCTGGATATAATTTTGTAAACCCACCTTCTGTTCCTGGTGCCATTTCATTTCTTATTCTAATATTTGCAAAAGTTCCTCTCATCATTACCTCATGATTTCCTCTTCTTGATCCGTAAGAGTTATAATCTGTTGGAAGTATTTGATGTTCCATAAAATACTCACCTGTTGGGCTTTCTTTTTGAATATTTCCTGCTGGAGAAATATGATCAGTTGTAACCATATCCCCTAAAATCAAAAGAGGTCTTGCATCTTTAATAGGTTTAAACCCCTCAGGTTGATCAGATAAATTTTCAAAAAATGGTGGTTTCTTTACATAAGTTGAACTTGTATCCCAATTGTAAATACTGGTATTTTCAGTTTTAATTTCTTGCCATTGTTTAGGGCCTTCTGAAACATTTGAATATCTTTTAACAAACATCTCTGCATTTAAAGATTCTCTTAATGTATCTTCAATTTCTTTATTTGATGGCCAAATATCTTTTAAAAATACATCTTTACCATCTTTACATTTTCCTAAAGGCTCTTTGTATAAATCAAATTCCATGTGACCCGCAAGTGCATAAGCTACTACAAGTGGTGGTGATGCTAAGTAATTAGCTTTAATATGTGGAGATATTCTTCCTTCAAAATTTCTATTTCCAGATAAAACTGACACAGCGTAGATGTTTTCCTTATCTATTGCTTTAACAATTTCCTCTGGTAATGGGCCTGAATTTCCTATGCAAGTCGTGCAACCATATCCAACCAAATTAAAACCAAGTTTATCTAAAAATACATTCAGTCCTGCTTTTGCTAAATAATCTGTAACTACTTGTGAGCCTGGTGCTAATGATGTTTTAACCCAAGGTTTAGTTTCTAAACCAAGTTCAACTGCTTTTTTTGCTAATAACCCAGCACCAATTAATACATTTGGATTGGATGTATTTGTGCATGAAGTTATAGCTGCAATTAATATCGAACCATCCTTAATTTCATAATCTGTTCCTGATACCTTTGAAACATGTTGTTCTTTTCTATTAGTTGCATCTTCAAAAACTTTTTTAAATCCAGTAGATGCCTCTGTTAATAAAACTTTATCTTGAGGTCTTTTAGGTCCCGAAATAGTTGGAACAACTGTAGACATATCTAACGATAAGGTATCAGTAAATTCAACTTGGTCATTAGCCCATAAACCTTGTTCTTTTGCATATTTCTCAACTATATTTACTGTGTTCTCATCTCTACCTGAGAATCTTAAATATTTTAATGTCTCTTCATCAATTGGGAAAAAACCACATGTCGCTCCATATTCTGGTGCCATATTTGCAATTGTTGCTCTATCAGCAAGAGTTAAATTTTTTAAACCTTCTCCATAAAATTCAACAAATTTTCCAACAACTCCTTTATCTCTTAACATTTTTACAACTGTTAAAACTAAATCTGTCGCAGTTGTACCTTCTGGCATTTTATTTTTAACTTCAAATCCTATTACTTCTGGAATTAACATTGAAATTGGCTGACCTAACATTCCAGCTTCAGCTTCTATTCCACCAACACCCCAACCAAGAACTGATAAACCATTAACCATAGTAGTGTGACTATCAGTTCCAACTAACGTGTCAGGAAATAAATAGTCCTCGTTTTGAAATTTTTCAGACCAGACTACTTTTGATAAATATTCTAAATTAACCTGGTGACAAATCCCAGTTCCAGGAGGAACAATTCTAAAGTTATTAAAAGCTTGTTGTCCCCATTTTAAAAAAGAATATCTCTCACCATTTCTTTTAAATTCAATATCAACATTTTTTTCAAATGAATCTGAGTTTGCAGATTTGTCTACCTGTACAGAGTGATCAATAACTAGATCAACTGCAGAAAGTGGGTTGATTGTATTGGGATCTTTATTTTTTTCTTTAACCGCTTCTCTCATAGCTGCAAGATCAGCAACTGCTGGTATTCCCGTGTAGTCCTGTAACAAAACTCTAGCTGGTCTATAAGCTATCTCAGTTAATGATTTTTTTGTCTTTAGCCATTCTTTAATTGCTTCTATTTGACTTTTAGTAACTGATAGATCGTCCTCATATCTTAAAAGGTTTTCTAACAAAACTTTTAATGACTTTGGAAGTTTTGAAATTCCATCTAAACCATTTTTTTCTGCTTCTACTAAAGAATAATATTTGTAGTCCCTATCATTAATACTGATAGTTTTTAGGGAGTTATAAGAATTTTGATTTCCTGGTTTCATTTAATTTAGATATAGAACCCTATTATACAAACAATAAGTAGCAAGGACATAGCATAATTAAATCGTTTAATAAAATTATTATTTGTCGCAAAATTCCTTAAAAACTTACCTAAAAAAGCCCATGCTGTAATACTTGTTAGAGCTGTCAAAGAGCAAACGACAATAACTGTTAAAGAACTATTTAAGTAATCGTTTTCTAATACAAATTTTGAGATTAATGTAATAGCTGCCATTACTCCTTTAGGATTTAAAAACTGGAATGTAAAAGTATCAATAAATTTTACTGGATTAATTTTTTTACCCTCTTTGGATGTTTCAGAAAATGAAATTTTATAAGCTAAATATATGAGGAATAAAGTTCCTAATATTCTGATCACTTCCTGGATTAGTGGATATTTAATAAAAGTCGATATCAATACAAAATTGATCAAAATTACTAACACAGTATAACCCAACCAAACTCCCATTATTAATGGAATTGTTTTTTTTATACCAAAATTAAAACCTGAGTAAGAAGCAACAGCATTATTAGGTCCTGGCGTAAAACCTAATGAACAAGAAATTCCTATCAATAAAAATAATTCAGGATGCATAAAGTTTAAGCTATTGGAAGCCCATTCTCTGATTGTTGAGATGGGTGAACTAGTATAACTTTGCCTTCATTATCAATCGAACCTAAAATAAGAACTTGTGAAACTACACCTGCAATATTTTTTTCTGGAAAGTTACAAACACCAATAACTTGTTTACCTTTTAAATTTTCTTCATTGTAATAATGCGTAATTTGTGCGGATGATTGCTTAACACCTATATCTTTTCCAAAATCCACTTCAATTACTAGTGAAGGTTTTCTAGCTTTTTCATTTTTTTTAACTGATATTACGGTGCCTACTCTAATGTCTATTTTATCAAAAATATCATAGGTTATTTGTTCTTTCATAAATTTAATATATAATACAACTATATTATGAGTACAGAAAATAGTTCAGATCAATTATTCAACAACTCTGTTAAAATCTTAACTGATTTAATTAGTTTCAAAACTATATCTGGAGAAGACAATAGTTCATTAATTAACTATTGTGATGAAATTCTAAACAAACTAGGCGCTACTTCATTTAAAACTTTTGACGATGAAAAAAAAAGAGTTAATCTTTTTGCTACACTTAAAGCAAAGAAACCTAGTAATAAAAAACCTATAATTTTATCAGGTCATACTGATGTTGTTCCAGTTTCTAAGGGATGGAGTACTGATCCATTTGTTGCAACAATTAAAGATGACAAACTTTTTGGTAGAGGTTCTTGTGATATGAAAGGTTTTATTGCTTGCACGTTAGCTTTTGCTCCTATTTATGCAAAAGCTAATTTAGATAGAGATATTCATTTCTCATATACGTTTGATGAAGAAACTGCCTGTATAGGAGCTCCAATATTAATTGAAGAGTTAAAAAAAAGAGGTGTTAAAGATGGAATTTGTATAATTGGTGAGCCTACTAATATGAAAATAATAGATGCACACAAAGGATGTTACGAATACACAACTTATTTTGAAGGTTTAGCAGGTCATAGTTCTGCTCCACACAAGGGAGTTAGTGCTGTTGAATACGCATCAAGATATGTGAATAAACTAATTGAATTAAGAGAAGAATTAAAAGAAAGATCACCTAAAGACTCTATTTTTGATCCTCCTCACTCTACTTTATCAATTGGAGGGATTTTTGGCGGTATAGCTCACAATGTAATAGCGGATAAATGTCATGTGAATTGGGAAACAAGACCTGTCGTCAAAGAAGATGGTGTTTTTTTAAATGCAAAAATAGATAAATATGCAAATGAAATACTTTTGCCAGATATGAAAAAAGTTTTTCCTAACGCATCGATTAAAAAAAAAATTATTGGTGAAGTCACTGGTTTTGATAGAGATGAAAAATCGAATGCTTGTGAACTAGTTTCAAGTTTAACAGGAGACAACACAAGAGAAGTTGTGTCATTTGGAACCGAAGCTGGTTTATTTCAAGAAATAGGAATAAGCACAGTTGTGTGTGGACCAGGCTCAATTGAGCAAGCTCACAAAATTGATGAATTTATAATTCTTGATGAGTTAAAGAAATGTTTAAATCTTCTTGAGGGTATAAAAAATAATTCTGTTGTAAACTAATCGTTCCAACCACTAACAACTTTAACTTCTAAATATTCTTCTAAACCTAATTTACCTGCTTCACGTCCAATACCTGAATGTTTGTATCCACCAAATGGAGCATCAGGAGCTAAGCCTGCACCATTAATATCGACCATTCCTGATCTTAATTTTCTAGCAACTCTATTAGCTTTTTCTTGATCTTGAGTTTGAATAAAATTTAATAATCCATACGGAGTGTCATTAGCTATAGCAATAGCTTCTTCTTCAGTTTCAAAAGGTATAATTGACAAAACAGGACCAAATATTTCTGTTCTTGCAATCTGCATTTGATTATTAACATCTGCAAATGCTGTAGGTTTAACAAAATAACCTTTATCAAGGCCATCTGGTTTGCCTGTTCCACCAGCAACTAATTTTGCACCTTCGTCAATTCCAACCTGTATTAATGTTTGAATTTTTTCAAATTGAGTTTTTGAAACAACAGGACCAATATGATCACCATTTTTTGTTGCAACATCAACTTTCATTGAGTTAGCAAAATTTTTAACTCTTTCCACTGCATCTGCATAGATTGATTTTTCAACTAACATTCTTGTTGGGGCATTACATGATTGCCCTGAATTTCTAAAACATCTTAAAGCACCTCTTTCAACTGCTTCAGCGTCAGCATCTTTAAATATGATATTTGCACCTTTCCCTCCAAGTTCAAGACTAATTCTTTTAAAATCACTTGCAGCATTTTGAGAAATTAAAGCACCTGCTCTAGTTGATCCTGTAAATGAAACCATGTTTACATCTGGATGACTAGTAAGTGCATTACCAGCAACAGCACCATCTCCATTAATAAGATTAAAAACACCTTTTGGTAGTTTAATTTCGTCAATCATTTCTGCTAAAATTATTGAGGATAATGGAGCTATCTCAGATGGTTTAAGAACCATTGTACATCCAGCTGCTATAGCAGGTATCACTTTCAAGCAAACCTGATTCATTGGCCAATTCCATGGAGTAATTAATGCACAAACTCCTTTTGGTTCATGCAAAATGTTATTATTAAGAGCATGTTCTCCTAATTTTGCTTCAAATGTGTATTCTTTTAAAACTTTTATATAGGATTTTATATGGCTAGCTCCAGTTCCCGCTTGTAATTGTGTTGAAAAATCTATCGGCGATCCCATTTCAAGTGAGATTGCCTCAGCCATATCATTCCATCTTTTTTTATAAACTTCATAAAGGGCTTCTAAATACTTTAATCTTTCTTCTTTAGTAGAAAAGGCCCAAGTTTCAAATGCTTTAGTTGCAGCACTTACTGCATCATTTACATCTTCTACTCCACCCAAAGATATAACTGCACAGTCTTCTTCAGTTGAAGGGTCTATTACCTTAAAATCATTTGGTTTTTTTGGCGAAATCCATTCACCATTGATATAAAATTTTTTCTTATCTAGCATTTTCAGAAACTATCCTTTCTTTATGATTTTGCAAATAAATTTGTTAATTCGTAAACAATTGTTGCAGCGGCTAATGAAGTAACTTCGGCATGATCATATGCTGGAGAAACTTCAACCACATCTGCAGAGACTAGGTTTAAACCTGATAGGCCTCTTAAAACATTGACCATCTCTCTTGTGGTCATACCAGCAATTTCAGGAGTACCTGTTCCTGGAGCAAAAGCTGGGTCTAATACATCTATATCAATAGACAAATAAAGTGGATTGTTACCAACTCTTTTTCGAATTCGTTCTGCTATTTTATCAGTTCCTTCTGTTTGAAATTCATCACAATGAATTATCTTAAAACCAAAACTTTCATCATTTTTAATATCATCTCTGCTATAAAGTGGACCTCTAATACCCACATGCATTGAAGCATCATCTAAAAACAAACCCTCTTCTCTTGCTCTTCTAAAAGGAGTTCCATGTGTATAAGGAGCACCAAAATATGTATCCCAAGTATCTAAGTGTGCATCAAAATGTACTAAAGCAACTGGTCCATTACATTTTTTATTGATTGCTCTTAATAAAGGCACAGCAATTGTATGGTCGCCACCTAAACTAATTATGCCACCAACTTTATTCAATAAATCTGTTGCACCAGCTTCAATCTGTTTTATCGATTCATCAATGCTAAATGGATTACAAGTTATATCTCCAGCATCAGCAACTTGTTGCACCTTAAAAGGTTCAACATCATAACTTGGATGATAATTAGTTCTTAAATGTCTAGAAGCTTGTCTAATACTCATGGGGCCAAATCTAGCTCCTGGCCTGTAACTAGTACCAGCATCAAATGGAATTCCAACGATAGCTACATCACAACTTTCAACATCTCTTAATTCTGGTAATCTTGCAAACGTAGATGGTCCAGCAAATCTTGGGACTTTAGTTCCACTAACAGGTTGAATTGGATTTTTATTTTTTTCTTTTTTCATTTATAAATAAAAATGTACCACATTCTATAAGAATGGAATATCTTCTATCTTAAAAATTATGAACATAATAAGAGCCATTTTACTATTAATTTTTTTTGTCACCCCAGTAAAAGCAAATACTATCTATAATTTAATTAAGATACCTAATTTAGAGATTTATGAAATTAATACTAAAAATAAACTTAAGTATTTTTATGCCGTCAGACCTTTTAGGTTGGGTACTCAGAAAAACATTGTTTGTTCGAATGCAAATAAGAAAGATTTAGAAGAAAAATATAAGATAATTTATAAAAATCTTAATAGATATTCTTATGATTATTTAAAAAAAATTAATCTTAAATATATTGTTTTGTGTGAAAATTTATCAATTTCAGAATTGTATACCGCTGGTATTCCTGACAATATAATGAAAACACTAATACTAGATATTCAGTTTAATGAAGATTACTTTGAAAGAGTAATTCATCATGAAGTTTTTCATATAATATATCTTCAATATAAAGAAATTTTTAATGATGAAGAGTGGATTAAATTTAATAATCCAAAATTTAAATATGCAGAATGTTCTACTTGTACAAAAAACATAGGATTAGAAAAATATAAAGAAACAAAAGGTTTTTTTACTGAATATTCTAAATCTACAGCTTCAGAAGATATGGCTGAAGTATATTCGCATATGATTTTTTTAAAAAAAGAAGAAATTAATCAAATTCGTAAATCAGATCCTATTTTAAACAATAAAATTTTATATATTGAGAATAAAATAAAACAAATAGATAATACTTTTACTTTTTAATGATTAAAAAAATTAAAGCGTCAGCATCAGAAAAATTTATTTTCATTTTTTTAATTATATTAAGTGTAGCAACATTTAGCACATATTTTGTAGTTAAAAATAAATGTTTATTTGTCAAAAATTTTAATCCAAAAGATATTACCTTTAAGAAGCCAAATAATATTGCAATTTTAAATGCACCTTGTGGAAATGTGATTATAGAACTTTATCCAAATGTTTCTCCAAATGCAGTTCAAAGATTTGTAACCTTAATTAAATCAAATGCTTATGAAAATATTGCTTTTCATCGAGTTATTGAAAATAAACTTATTCAGGCTGGTGACCTAGAGTTTGGAAAAAAAGGAAATTTAGATTATGGAAAAATTGGTACTGGAAAATCGGGCTTAGGTACAATTAAATCAGAAATAGATAATAGTTTTAATTATACCAAAGGTAGTGTCGGGTTAGCTCGAACATTTAAGAACGATACTGAAGACAGTCAATTTTTTATAATTCTACAGGATGAACCGTTATTTGAAGGAGAGTATACACCTGTTGGGAAAGTTCTTTATGGTCTAGAAGTCTTGAAAAAAATAAAATATGAAAGTCGCTCTGAATATATATTAAGACCTGATTTTATTAATTCCTTTAAGATGTTAAATTGAGCTATCTAAAAAGCTTTGATTTACTAACTTAACCACTTAAGTTTTTACCCATCCGATATACTGGTCATTTAAATAAATTTCATTGTAAATTTAAATATTCTCAAATAAGGTTTTGAATATAATAATTAAGTATTTTGAGTTTAAGATCGTATGTCAAAAGAGAAACTTTTTACTAAAATTAAAAGACCTAAAAATTTAAATACTATATTTGGATTACCAGCAGAATCTTATACTGATTATGATTTTTGGAAAAAAGAATGTAATACAGTTTTATCTGATGATTGGCTATTTGTTGGTCTAGTTCATGAACTTAAAAATCCTGGTGATATAATTCCTTTATCTATTGCAGGAAAACCTATTTTTCTTGTAAAGAATAACGATAATAAGATCACTGCTTTTCATAATGTTTGTAGTCACCGATGCCTGAAGCTAGTTGATGAAAAAAAGAACATAGGTAAAATTATTAGATGTCCTTATCATGCATGGAGTTATAATTTAAAAGGACAATTAAAAGCTGCACCACATATAGGGGGTACAAATCAACATAAACCAGCTGGGTTTAATTTTTCAGAACATGGATTAAAACCAATCAGAATTCATATTTGGCATGACTGGATTTTTTTAAACTTTAATGGCAAAGCAAAAAAATTTGAAGAATATGCTAAACCACTTATAAAAAGATTTAATGATATTGATTTAACGAAACTAAAATATGTTGCGACTTTAGATTTTGGTAAAATAAATACTAATTGGAAATTTCTTATTGAAAATTTTATTGAGCCTTATCATGTTCAGTTTGTTCATAAAACGACAACAAATCAACCCCTAAAGGATCATTATACTTTTGTTGATGGTAAGTGTTATGGAAGTGGTATTGATGTTGAGAAAGAAGATGCAAAAAATGGTAGCGCTTTATCTGTTACCTCAAGATATCTGTCGCTGTTTCCAAATTTTATAATAGGGACTTACTTTCCAAATCAGGTTGGCGTTTATTTAAATATCCCAATAAGTCCAGGCGTAACTTCCCAAAAAAGAATAATCTATACCACAGACAGTAAAGAGATGACTAAAAAAGAAATTCAAACAACTAAAGATATTTGGTGGAGTGTTCATAAAGAAGATCATGAGATATGTGAAAGACTACAAGAAGGAAGATCTTCACCAGCATCACACAGTGGAGGACTTTTATCTCCTATATGGGAAAAAGGAGTTCAGGCATTTCAAAAACTTATAATAAATTCTATTAATAAATCTTTTAAAATAAAAAGAAGGGTAAAAAATGTCTAAAGAAAATAACTTAGAAGGTTACAGGCTAGCACACACTATGATTAGAGTTAAAAATTTAGAAGCATCTTTTAATTTTTACTGCAAAACGTTAGGAATGAAAATTTTAAGAAAAACAGACTATCCTGAAGGAAAATTTACTAATGCCTTTATCGGATATGGTCTTGAGACCGAGTCGCCATGTCTAGAATTAACCTGCAATTGGGATCAAAAAGATGATTACGATAAAGGTAATGGGTGGGGACATGTGTGCATAGAAACACCAGATGTTTACAAAGCTTGTGATGACCTTGCAAAATTAGGAGTAAATATTACACGTAAACCAGGCCCGATGAAGCATGGAACTAGAGTGATAGCTTTCTGTGAAGATCCAGATGGATATAAAGTAGAGTTAAACGAACCAGTAAAAGTATAAATAGAAAGGAAATATAAATGTCAAAAAAACCACAATTATATAAGTTTAAAGATATTGAAAATAGACTTCATACTTTAGAGCCAGGAAAAAGTTACATTAAACCTTTTGTTACCAGCAAAGTAAGTAACACAATGTGTGGAGGTTTAAATTTTTTAAATAAAGCTTCTATACCTTGGGATTTAACTTGTGATGAAATCATCTATTGTATGACAGGAACTTTTCGTCTTACATGTGATGGTGAGTCTTATATTTGTAACCCAGGAGATGTGCTTTATGTTCCAAAAGATAATCATATAGCTTACGAGTGTGATGAAAAGTGTGTAATATTCTATGCGGCTTATCCTCATGACTGGAAGCAACAAGCAGGTATAACGTTTGTACCAGGAATAGACCCAGAAGATATGCCTCAATAAAAAACTAAAGGAGATTAATATGAGCCAGAATGAAAAAATTTATTATGAACACTTTAAAGATGCAGTTGAACGTAATAGAAAAAAAATACCTTCTGTTCATAAAAAATTAAAAGCTGCTGGTGTAAAATATATTTTATCTAGCTGGATTGATCTCCACGGTATTCCTAAATCAAAACCTGTGCCAATGACTGACTTTGAACCTTTGTGCTTAGGAAAAGGTCCACAGTTTGCCGTTCATTCTATTTCTTTTGTACCTGAACTCACACCTGCAGATTCTGATCAGGTAATGCTACCAGATTTAGATGCAGTGTATATTTGTCCATGGGATACAACTACTGCTATTATTTTTGCTGATCTTTTTTGGGAAGATAAACCCTATAATGTTTGTCCTAGACAAGCATTAAAACGTGCGATGCAAAAAGCTCAAGATGCTGGATACAAAGGAATGGCTGGTATAGAGCCTGAGTTTATTGCAATGAAGTATGATGAAAATGGCCAACCTGTCAAAGCTATTGATAATGATCCAGTCAGAGGTCTTAGACCAAGACGTCAAGCTTTTGGTTACGATGTAGAACACACATTAGACTCTATGCATTTTTTAAAAGAGCTAATAGATATTTTAAATGATCTAGGTTGGATGATACATGATGTTGTAGCAGAAGGAGCTTATTCTCAATTTGAATTGGATTTTCATTATACCAATCTTTTGGAGATGGGAGATAGATTGGTTTTTCTTCGAATTCTTTTAAAAGAAATAGCTAAAAAACATAATATGTTTATTACCTTCATGCCCAAACCAACGATAGGTGACTGGAGATCAGGAGCTCATATCAATTTTTCAATGGTAGATAAAAATGGGAAGAACATTTTTGATGGTGGAAATAAGTGGTCTAAAGAATCAATCTTTGCTGTTGGTGGGTTAATGAAGCATGCAGAAGCAATAACTTCTATTACTTGCTCAACTGTAAATTCATATAATGGTTTAGTGCCAAGAGTTGGAGGTTTTGAAGGTGGAACTGTAACTTGGGCTCCAACAAACATTACTTATGGACATAATAATAGATCTGCACAATTTAGATTACCTCAAAATAGATATTGTATTGAAAATAGAGCTGCAGATATGACTATGAATGTTTATCTTGCACTCTCGATGACAATTTCAGCAGCAATCGAGGGAATTGAAAATAAAATACATCCAGGAGATCCAACTGATCAAGATTTATACAATATGTCAGAAAGTGAGTTTAAAAAACTTGGAATTAAAAGACTACCAAGAAACTTACTGTCAGCGATTGAGGCTCTAAAAAATGATAAATTAACTGATGAAGTTTTGGGACTTGTAATGAAAAAGTCATTGCTTGCCTATAAAAATGATGAATGGGAACGATATCATCAAGCAGTTACAGATTGGGAAGTAAAAGAGTACCTTAGACTTTATTAATGAAAAAATATCAGGAGTTTAACTTGGGTAATGTTAAACTTTTATCTGGTAAGACACTTAAGTCTGCCAAATTAGTTTATAAAACTTACGGAAAACTTAATAAAGATCAATCAAATGTAATAGTGCTTCCAACATTTTATACAGGCACTCATATTCGTAACGAAGGTTTTATTGGAAAAGATAGAGCAATAAATCCAAATAAATATTTCATTATTTCAATAAATATGTTTGGTAATGGTTTGTCTTCTTCACCAAGTAATAGCATTAAAGCTCAACATGGGTCTCTATTTCCTGAAATAACACTTTGGGACAATATTTATTGCCAGCATAAACTCATAACAGAAAAATTTAAAATAAAAAAAATTGCACTTGTTGCTGGTTGGTCTATGGCAGGCTGTCAGTCATATCAGTGGGCTGCTCAATATCCTGACATGGTTAAATCAATTCTTCCTTTTTGTGCATCTTCGAAAACCTCAACACATAATCATGTATTTTTGGAAGGTGTTAAAGCCGCATTAACAGCAGATGTAAATTGGCATCAAGGTAAATATAAAAAACAACCTATTGCAGGGTTAAAAGCCTTTGGACGTGTATATGCTGGTTGGGCTTTCTCTCAAGATTTTTATAGAAAAAAACTTTATAAGAAATTTGGTTTTACGAATGTAGAAGGTCTACTTAAAAATTGGGCTAACGATCATGCAAAAAATTGGGATGCTAATAATCTTTTAAGTAAATTAAAAACTTGGCAGTTAAATGATATTAGTAAAAATCCAATATATAAAGGTGATTATATTAAAGCCCTTAAATCAATAAGAGCGAAAACAATTTTAATGCCCTGCAATCAAGATTTATATTTTAGAACAGAAGAAAATGAATTTGAAAAAAGATTTATTAAAAAATCATTATTAAGGCCTGTTGACTCAGCTTATGGACATTGTGCAGCAAATCCAGGTAATGATAAAAATTTTCAAAGAAAATTAGATCAAAATATTACTGAACTATTAATTTAGTTAAATAAACTAATAAAAAAAAATATTAAATTTCAGGTTGTACCCAATATAGACACTATAAAGCTTTTTATCTGAAATAAAATCAATCAAAATATATCTATGAAAAATCAGCTTGAGAAAAAGCTTAAGAAGATAAATACAGATAGTAAGAATTTAGTTAAAAGCTCATTAAAAATTCTTAAAAAAATAAACTTAGATAAGTTTAAAAAAATCAAATCATTTTCTTTAACTGAAAAATATAAAGAATTCAAAAATAATATTAAACAAAAGGAACTAAATAGAATTAAATTATTAAAAGAAGAAAAAATTAAAGAGTTAAAAAAAGAAAAGATAGAACAAGAAAAACAAAAAAATGAAGAAATAAAGTTAATTAAACAAAATGAATTAAATCTAATAAAAGAAGAAAAACAAAAAATAGAGGCACAAGAAAAACTAAAAGCAAAAATTATAAAACAACAAGAGCAAATTGAAAGAAAAAAGATTAAACTTGAAACTCAAAGAATCAAAGCCGAAGAGCAAAAACTAAGAGATGAAGAAGAAGAAAAAGCAAGACAAGATGATTTAAAATTAAAGGAAGAAAAACTAAGATTAGATTTTTTTGAAAAGCAAAGAATAAGACAAGAGCAACAAAAAGCTAAAATTGAAAATGATAAATTAATGGCTCTTGAGAAACAAAAAGCCCGTGAAGCTAAACAGCAAATAAAAGATGAAGAAGAAAGATTAAAAAATATTGAGATTGATAAACAAAAAAAAGATATGCAAAAGTTAAATGAAGAGGAGCATAAATTAAATTATCAAAAACAAAAACTTGAAGAAATTGAAAAAAATATCAAAAAAATTGAAGCTGAAAGAATAAGAGAAAAAGAAATAAAAATATTAAAAGAAGCTGACGAGTTAAGAGAAAAAGAAAAACAACTTAGACTAAAAGAACAATTAGAAATAGAAGAACTTAAGGAATTGAGATTAAATGAACTCAATCAAAGAAAAATTCAAGAAGAACAGCAATTAAAAGAAGAAGAAATAAGATTAGAAAATTTAAGAGAACAAAAAATAATTCAAGCAAGAATTCTTGAAGAAAAAAGAATTAAAGATGAAGAAGAGAGAATAAAAGAGTGGGAAAGAAAATTTGATAAGGAGCAAATAGCAAAAGAAGAAGAATTGATTAAAAAGTTTAATGACCAATTAATTAAAGAAAAAGAACAAAGTGAAAAGATAATAGAATTTAAAAAAGAAGAAGTAATAGAAGAAAAAAAAGAAGAAATATTAGAAAACGAGGTAAAGAAAGAAGAAGATAAAAGATATTAGTTAATTAAAGGCTTTCCTGTTGCTAGTGTGTGTTTAATACGATCTTGAGTTTCTTTTGTTTCAATTAGTCTCATGAAAGCATCTAATTCTAGTTTAAATAAATCATCTTCTGATAAAATTTTATCAATAGTTGTGTCTCCTCCACTCAAGACATGAGCTAATTCTTTCGCAACTGTAACACCATGATCACGAATTATTTTTTCATTGTAAAGCTTTTCTATAATTTTATTCATTTCAATTAAAACTTCTTTTCCTGGCAGTTTGAATTTTATCTCAGATGGAGCTTTAAATTCTGTATTATTTTCTAAGATTTTTTTAGAAACCTCAAGTAAACTATTTCTATTCATTATCTTTTTATCTTCGGGTTTTAAATACTTCATAGGTTCCGCTTCAACTGTTGAAGTTGCAGTTCTTCCGTAACCAATAATATCAAATACCTTTAATGTAGCATAATGAGGGTCTTTTTTAGCTTCATCTGTATCAAGCCATCTTGCTAACATTTCCTTGCATCCCCCACCAGCTGGTATTAATCCAACTATTGTTTCCACTAATCCAACTACAATATTTGTATGTGAGGCTACAAAATTACTTTGAACCATGACTTCAAATCCTCCACCGAGCGTTAATCCTGATGGCGCAGAAATAACTGGATGATTAGAATACTTAAGATGTTTGCATGTTTCTTGAAAATATCTAATAAATTTTTCTATAGATTTAAAATCATTTTTATTTGCAAAATCCATCGTGTAACTCAAGTTTACTCCAGCAGAAAATTGCATACTTTCATTTATTATAATCAAAGGTTTATCTGTAGCTTTTTTTAGAGCATCCATTGAATCGTAATCAAGAGCATTTGCTTTAGTGGTAAACTCAACAATATTATAATCTTTAAATCTATATATCTGAGCTGAGCTGTTTCCATCCACACTTAATGCTTTCTTTTTAGCTTTTCCAAATGTTTCAATATCAGTATATTTTTGTCTAGATCCATAAAAATCTTGATTTTTATTTTGAGATAAATTTTCTAAAAAAGCATTTCCTTTAAAGTCATCAATTTTATCAAAAAAAGTATCAACACCGATTTCTTCCAACATTTCAAATGGACCTTTAGTCCAATTAAAACCTAGTCTCATGGCTTCATCAATATCATTAAAATCTTTTGTAATTGATGGAACTAATGATGATGCATATTTAATAATCTTAGAAATAACAGACCAAGCATATTCACCATACTTGTCGTCTCTTGAGATTAATTTTTTAAGATCTACATTATCTGATTTAATATTAATCTTTTTACTTGCTGAATATTCTCCAGTTTCAAGGTTAATTGCTTCCATAACTTTAACTTCACCTGTTTTATTAACTCTGTAAAACCCACCCTTGCCTTTTCTACCTGTGTACCCTGTTTCAATTAATGTTTTTACTAAAGGAATTTCTTTTGCAACTATTTGAAAAGGATCATTTTCTGGTAATTCTTTAATAAAACTTTTTAAAACATCGGCCATTAAATCAATGCCAATTAAATCATAAAGACCAAACACACCTGTTTTTGGTATACCCATTGGTCTTCCAAAAATTGCATCGGCTTCTTCTATGCTAAGTTTCATCTTAAAAGCTTCAGTCATTGCAACTTGCATTGCAAAAACTCCTATTCTATTTCCTAAAAATCCTGGAGTATCATTACAAACGATGGCACCTTTTCCAAGCTCTGTTTCACAAAACTTTTTTAAAGAGTTTATTTTATCTAAATCATTATTTTCATTTTTAACTATCTCTAATAGCCCCATGTATCTAACTGGATTAAAAAAGTGAGTAATACAAAAATCTTTTTTTTCTTCTTCTGATAAATGTTCAGACAAAACTTTAATAGGTATAGACGATGTATTTGAAGAAACTATCGCACCCTCTTTTCTCTCTTTGAATATTTTTTTGTAAATTTCATGTTTAATATCTATTCTTTCAACAACAGCTTCTACTACCCAGTCTGCTTCTTTTACTTCATCAAAATTATCTAAAATATTTCCTACTTTAATGTTATTTATTTTTGACTTATCTAATAAAAGTGGAGGTCTTGATTTGTGAATTTTATCTCGTGCTTGCTCACTTATTTCAGTTTTTAAATCTAGCAAAGTTACTGGAATATTAGCATTACATAAATGTGCTGCAATTCCACTGCCCATAGTACCCGATCCTATAACAACTACTTTTTTAATTTCCATAAGATTTAAAAATTGAAGAACTGTTTATAATAAAAAAAATTAACTTAGTAAATAAATTACCTATTAATCCCTCTTAGTCTTTCAGATCTTCTTCTTAAAAGTTCTGCACTAACTAGAATTAATGTAGACATTATGATTAAGCATGTTGCTACTGCCATGATTGTTGGACTTAACTGTTCTCTTAGACCAACCCACATTTGAATTGGAATAGTAGTATTTTCAAGTCCTGCTAAGAATAACACAACTACAACTTCATCAAATGAAGTTACAAATGCAAATAGTGCACCAGAAATAACACCTGGTAAAATTAATGGTAATGTTATTTTCATGAAAGTATTTACTGGATTGCTTCCTAAACTTGCAGCTGCACGTGTCACACTATGATCAAACCCTGTTAATGTTGCTGTTACTGTAATTACAACAAATGGAGTTCCTAAAATAATGTGTGCTAAAATTATTCCTGTATGCGTTGCAGCCAAACCTACTTTTGCCATGAAAAAAAATATTGCTGTTCCTGAAATAATAAGCGGAACAATCATTGGTGATATTAATAAAGCCATGAATGCTGCTTTATAAGGCATATGTCTACTACTTAAACCTAATGCTGCAACTGTTCCAAGTATTGTTGATCCTATCGTTGCAAAGAAAGCAATAATAATACTATTTTTTGCAGCAAGACCCCATGGATTTTTAGTTCCATAGATCATGTCTTCATACCATCTTAATGAAAATGCATCTGGATCAAGTGCTAACATTCCTGAAGAAAAATGAATATATTGTTCAGCATTAAATGAAAGTGGTAAAATTATAAACAATGGAGCAATTAAAAAGAAAAATACCAATCCACAAATCGTTAAATATGTGTAGTGCCAAATTCTATAATTCCATGCTGTGTAAGTTGGTAATGCCATAATTTATCCTAGCTTAATATTATCTATCCCTACTAATTTATTATAAATCCAGTAAATGGTTAAGACCCCAACCAACAACATTGTACCTAATGCTGCTGCAAATGACCAATCTAAAGAACTTTTCATATGATAAGCAATCGTATTACTAATTAAAGATCCACTTGCTCCGCCAACTAATGCAGGAGTTATATAATAACCTATCGCTAAAATAAAAACTAACAAGGATCCAGCTCCAATTCCTGGTACTGTTAATGGAAAGTATATTTGTCTAAATGCTACAAATGGTGTTCCACCCAAAGATTTTCCAGCTCTCATTAAACTTGGAGAAATTGTTTTCATTACACTGTAAAGTGGTAAAACCATAAAAGGTAATAAAATTTGTGTCATTGCAACAAAGGTTCCAATTACATTATACATTAGTTCTGGTCTAGCATCGTTTGCTGCAAGTCCGAGCCATACAATTAAATCATTAATTGGTCCTTGCTGTTGAAGTAAAACCATCCAACTTGAGGTTCTAACTAAAAGCGATGTCCAGAATGGAAGAAGCACGCATATCATCAATAAATTACTATATTTCATAGGCAATGTAGCCAATAAGTATGAAATTGGATAAGCAAGAATGAAACAGAATATAGTTACCCAAAAAGCAACTTTAAGAGTTCTTAGCCAAAGTATTTTGTGAATTCTTCTATCCTCTGCTTGTTGTACTATATTACCGTCTTGATCAAACTTTAAATCTACGCCTTTTAGATATTTAGCATAACTCCAGTTAGGTGCGGCATTTTTTAAGGCAATAAAATAATCTATGTCCTCCCACTTTTTGTCAGTTTTTATAAATTGTGATTTGTAATCGTTTTCTTCAAATTTTTCAATTTTTCTAACAGTCTTTTTTATTAAACTACTAAATCCACCTTTTTCATAATTCAATCTTGCTATAATTTTACCATAAGTTTTAGTTTTTTTTAAATAAGCTAGATCTTCATGAATTGCTGCGTACACTGGTTCTTCTGGAAGGTCTTTACCTTCCCATTTTTCAAGCGAGGTAAAAGTATTTGGTAGCATTTTAGTGATCATTCGATCATCAACACTTCTAAATAACATGTCACCTATTGGAAATACGTATGTGATTATAAGAAACAAAAATAATGGTCCTACAAGCATTACTGCTTTTAATTTATTTTTTCTCTCAGCTTTCTTTAAACTTACCTCTAAAGGTAAACCATCTGATGATAATATTTTTTCTGTACTCATGTTTTAAATTCGTTAAAAAAAAAGGGCGGTTATTGTGTAACCGCCCTAATATTTTATAACAAAAAGTTAATCTATAAAACTAAATTATAGACCAGCTTTCATTGCTTCCCATTTCTCGTTGATTTCATCTTGGTTATCTGCCCAGAAATCAGGATTCATAAGGATATATTTTTTTGTGTTAACCGGTGCTGTAGGCATGTGTTGTACCATGCTTGTTTTACCATCTTTATACCATGGCTCTCCAGCATCTATGATAGCAATTGAAGATTTTCTCCAAGGAGCGTAAGCAATATACTTAGCACTTCCAGCTAAACCTTCAGTACTTGTCATTTCTCTAAGTACTTTCATAGCATTACCATTAGCATCGTTAGGTCCACCTTTAACCATTGCAAAATATTCATAGTCAAGAATTTGTCCATCCCATACTTGTACAAGAGGAGTTCCTTCCATTTGCGCGTTAAAGAATCTACCATTCCAACCAGTTGCCATTACTACTTCACCATTAGCAAGTAATTCAGGCGGTTGAGCTCCAGCATTCCAGAATACACATCCACCATTTGGATCAGTACAAAGATCTGTAATCATCTTCATTGCTCTGTCAACTCCACCATCAGCT
>JADHRH010000052.1 GCA_016777545.1 Candidatus Pelagibacter sp. | reverse complement strand
AATTGTGTTTTTTTTGATCATGATAAAAAAAGACTTCAATATAAAATGGAAATGATACATAAAGAAAAAAAATTCCTAGCCTCAACAATTGAAATTCTAGCTTTATATGTAGATCTTAATGAAAGAAAAGTTGCTGAATTTGAGGAAGAAAAAGTAAAGATTATGAATGACTTTATAAGTAAAAATAAATCTGAATTTAAAGATAAAGACTTAAAATTTTCATCTAAATTAAAAAAATGAAAATCAAATTAGAATTATTTGGAGCTAGTAGAGATTTTAGTGATAAAGATCACTTAGAATTAGATATTAAAGATAAAGCTTCAATAGATGATTTAAGGAATGAAATTATCAAATATATAGACAAAAATTTTCAAGGTAACGAAGACTTCATTAAAGTTGTAAAATCTTCTGCTTTTTGTTCTGAAAATAATGAAATAATTAGCGACAATTATAAAATCACAAAAAATCAAAATATTGGTATTATACCACCTATCGGAGGAGGTTAATGCTTCATACAAAAATAGTAGATTATAAAAAAGATAAAATACTAACTTCAAATGCTGAAAAATTTATTAAAGATTCTATGTTTGGAGCATCAATTTATTTTTTAGGTACTGTAAGAAGTATTAATGATAATAAAAAAGTTATTGGAATTACTTATGATAGCCATGACGAAATGGTGATCAAAAGTTTTGAAGAAATTTATAATGAAACAGATCAAAAACTTGATATTAAAGATAAAGCTGTATTTATTGAACATGCAAAAGGTCATCTAAAATTAGGTGAAATAAGTATTATTATCGCAGTTGCTTGCAAACATCGTGATCAAGCTTATGTACTCTCAAGATATATAATTGAAGAAATTAAAAAAAGATCTCCAATTTGGAAAAAAGAACATTATGAAAATAAAGAAAGTGAATGGTTAAAAGGAAATCCTATTGCTAATGAAAAAGTTTAGATATTCAGAGATAACTCCAGAAAAAATTTATAACAAAAGAAGATCTTTTATAAAGTCTATGGGCTATGGTTTGAGTGCACTTACCTTTAGTTCAGTTCCACTAATTAATGCTAAAGCAAATAATTTAAATGAGCCAACTAGTTATAAAGATATAACTACATATAACAATTTCTATGAATTTGGTACTGGCAAAGGTGATCCCCATAGACGAGCAAAAAATTTTACTACAAGGCCCTGGACTGTTAAAATTGAAGGTGAAGTTGAAAAGTCAATTGAACTTCCAATAGAGGAAATTCTAGATATCAAATCTGAAGAGAGAATCCTAAAACTTCGATGTGTTGAAGGTTGGTCTATGGTAATTCCTTGGTTAGGCTTTTCATTAAGTGAGCTACTTAACAAAGTTCAGATTAAATCAACTGCAAAGTTTGTAGAATTTGAAACAGTTTATAATCCAGAAGAGATGGTTGGACAGAGATATCCTGTTTTAAACTGGCCTTACATTGAAGGTTTGAGATTAGATGAAGCAATGCATCCTCTAACAACTGTTGTAACTGGTTTGTACGGCAAGTCACTACCAAATCAAAATGGTGCACCTTTAAGAATATTTATTCCGTGGAAGTATGGTTTTAAGAGTGCTAAATCCATTGTTAAAATCAGGTTAACGAAAAATATGCCTAATACTGCTTGGAAAAATGCTTCACCAAGAGAATATGGTTTTTACTCAAATGTAAATCCTGAAGTGGATCATCCACGATGGTCTCAAGCAACTGAAAGAGTAATTGGGGAAAGTATATTAGCTCCAAGAATAAAAACTTTAATGTTCAATGGTTATGGAGATGAGGTTGCTCATCTTTATAGTGGTATGGACCTTAAAAAAAATTATTAGATAAATTGAAAAATTATTTCAAGCCCGCTGTTTTCTTACTATCACTTTGGCCAATTTATATAATCACCTATCAATTAATATATAATAAATTAGGTCCTGAGCCTGTTGATAGGATTGTAAATCATTTTGGAGAATGGACTTTAATCTTTGTACTTTTAACTCTTTCAATGACACCTCTTAAGAAAATCACAAATTCCTTAGAGTGGATAAAATTTAGAAGGATGCTGGGTTTGTTTGCATTTTTTTATGCTTCGGTTCATATGCTTAGTTATGTTGGTCTAGATTATAGGTTTGATTTTGAACCATTAATTGATGATGTTTTGAAAAAAAAATTTATTTTTATAGGATTTTCTGCTTGGTTATTACTAATCCCTTTAGCGATAACTTCATCAGATAAAATGGTTAGAATTTTAAAAAAAAATTGGAAAAAACTACATAGATTAGTTTATGTAATTTCAATTTTTGGAGTTTTGCACTTTATTTGGTTATCAAAAACAATATTTTTTAAACCTTTAATATTTTTAATTATCTTAATTATTCTTCTTTTATTCAGAATAAATTTAAAGAAATTTAATTTATCGTAGTATCTTCGGGAGTACAGATCTCAGATCTAGTTAAAAATCTTCTACCAGTACCATTATCTAGAGAAAACATTCCACCCATACCTTTGACACAATCAATTATCAAATCTGTATTTTTCCAAGCTTCATGTTGTGTTTCACTTATATAAAAAGGAATGCCACCTATTTTACCTATCATTAAATCATCTTGTCCTACTTGATATTCTTTAGATGGATAACACATTGGAGCACTACCATCACAACATCCGCCTGATTGATGGAATAGCAATTCTTTACCGTGATCTTTTTTTAAATCTTCAATAAGCTTTAAAGCAGAAGGTGTCGCTGTAACTTTCATATTTATATGGCCCGTAATTTAATACAGGCCATTATAATATATCTGTTAAAAGAAGCCTAATTTTTTCTCACTGTAAGACACGTGTAAATTTTTCACCTGTCTGTAGTGATTAAGCATCATTTTGTGGGTTTCTCTACCAATACCAGATTGTTTGTAACCACCAAAAGCAGCATGAGCCGGATAAGCATGGTAACAATTAGTCCAAACTCTTCCTGCCTGGATTCCTCTTCCCATTCTATAGGCTATGTTACCATTTCTAGTCCATACACCAGCACCTAACCCATAAAGAGTATCGTTAGCAATTTCTAATGCTTCCGCTTCATCTTTAAATTTAGTAACTGAAACTACTGGTCCAAAAATTTCTTCTTGAAAAACTCTCATAGAGTTTTTTCCTTCAAAGATAGTTGGTTCAATGTAGTTACCTTTTTCAAGACCACTATTTACTTTCGCAACATTTCCACCACATAGAACTTTGGCACCTTCTTTCTTACCTAAATCTAAATAAGATTTTATTTTTTCCATTTGTTCTACCGATGCTTGTGCACCAATCATAGTTTCCATCTGCAAAGGATTTCCTTGTTTAACAGCTTTAGTTCTAGCTACAGCTTTTTCCATAAATTTATCATAGATAGACTCTTGAACTAGCGCTCTACTAGGGCAAGTACAAACCTCACCTTGGTTAAGAGTAAACATTGCAAATCCTTCCATACATTTATCAAAGAAATCATCATCATGATCCATGACATCTTCAAAGAAAACATTTGGAGATTTTCCACCTAATTCTAAAGTTATTGGAATTAAGTTTTGTGATGCATATTGCATAATTAAACGTCCAGTTGTCGTCTCACCAGTAAAAGCAATTTTTCTAATTCTTTTAGATGAAGCTAATGGCTTACCTGCCTCAAGACCAAAGCCACTTACAACGTTAACAACTCCTGGAGGTAATAAGTCTCCAATAAGTTCCATTAAAAGTAAGATAGACGCTGGTGTTTGTTCAGCTGGTTTTAGAACTACACAGTTACCTGCAGCAAGTGCTGGTGCAAGTTTCCACGTTGCCATTAACAATGGAAAGTTCCAAGGTATAATCTGACCAACTACACCAAGAGGTTCGGGTATATGATAAGAATATTCACTATTACTTATCTCAGCGACCGAACCTTCTTCCGCTCTTATTACTCCAGCAAAATATCTCCAGTGATCAACAACTAATGGCAAATCTGCTGCCATACATTCTCTAATTGGCTTTCCATTATCTAAACACTCAGCAGTAGCTAATAGTTCTAGATTTTTTTCAATTACATCTGCTATTTTAAGCAGCATGTTTGATCTTTCAGTTATTGAAGTAACTCCCCATGTAGGAAATGCAGCATGTGCAGCATCTAATGCAGCATCAACATCTTTAGCATCTGACCTTGGAACAGAGCATATAACTTCATTGTTAATTGGGCTTACGTTATCAAAATATTTACCTGATTTTGGTTTAACGAATTTACCCCCTATAAAATTTCCATACTGTTCTTTAAATGGAAATTTAACTTTAAGGTGAGATGTATCCAGTAAAGGAGACTTCCCAGCTTTGATTGTTTCTGTACTCATCTTTTTTACCTTTCTTGTTTTTTTATTTTTTGGCTTATTTTTTATTCTAGAATTTTTAGAACGCTTCTTAGTCGCAGACTTTTTGGTCGCAACTTTTTTATTTTTTTTTATTTTTCTAGATTTATTGACCAACTTAGATTTTTTATTTTTGGCCTTAGTTTTTTTCTTTTTGGCTTTTTTTCTCTTTTTAGTTGCCATAATTAATTTAACCAAAGAAACTGCGTAGGATCTACTTTTATAAAAATTTTATTTCTACCCATGATTGAATTAAACCTACATCTTGTGCTTAATTGAAATGTGTCTAATATTTTAATTATGACTGAAGATAAAAAAAAAGAGTTACAATCTGCTGCTTTTGAAAGACTACTTCATCATTTAGATGAAAGAAAAGATGTTCAAAATATCGACCTCATGAATCTTGCTGGGTTTTGCAGGAATTGTATATCAAGATGGTATCGAGAAGAGGCTGAAAAAAAAAATATTACTATTAGTGATCTTGAGGCTCGTGAACATGTTTATGGTATGCCCTATTCAGAGTGGAAAGAAAAGTATCAAAAATAATTATTTAATATTTTGAGCCATTTGATTCGGTAACCATAAAGCAATCTCTGGAAAAATTATAATAATTATAACTGCCAAAATCATTAATAAGAAAAGAGGAAATGCACTTTTTGCAATAAAGCCCATATCTTTATTCGCCAAACTTTGAAGCACAAATAAATTAAAACCTACTGGAGGGGTAATTTGAGCCATCTCAACCACAATCACAAGGTATATTCCAAACCAAATCATATCAAAACCTGCCTGTCTTATCATTGGTTCAATAATTGCCATTGTTAATACAACAGCTGAAATTCCATCAAGAAACATTCCTAAAATGATATAAAAAATTGTTAAAATAAAAATCAACATATAGGGAGAAAGACTCATTTCTTTAATCCATATTGCTAAATTTCTTGGTAATCCTGTAAAACCCATAGCTAGGGACAAAAAAGTTGAACCAGCTAATATAAAAGCAATCATGCATGATGTTTTAGTTGCACCTAATAATGATAATTTAAAAGTATTTTTATTAAGGGTTTTTTGAAACCAAGATAAGATTAAAGCACCCATTACACCCAGAGATGCTGCCTCAGTTGCGGTGGCGACACCAGTATAAATAGATCCTATAACTGAAATTATTAAAAGTATAACTGGTAAAAGTTGTCTTGATTCTTTAATCTTTTCTGAAAAAGAAAAATTTTGTATAGCTTTCGGCATTAATCTTTTATTAAAAATTGACCAAATAACCACATAAGACATAAATAAAATTGCAATCATTATCCCTGGAATAATTCCAGCCATAAACAGTTTTGCGATCGAGTCTTCGATTGTTACACCATAAATGATCAATATTATCGAAGGTGGAATTAATAACCCTAATGTTCCTGAGCCAGCCAAACTTCCTAATAATAATCTTTCAGGATATTTTCGTTTTCTTAGTTCTGGAATTGACATTTTACCCACTGTAGCAACTGTTGCAGCCGAAGACCCTGAGATTGCAGCAAATAAAGCACATCCAACTACATTTACATGAATTAAACCACCAGGTAATTTTGATAACCATGGTGACAATCCCTTGAATAAATTTTCTGATAGTTTGGTTCTAAATAATATTTCCCCCATCCATACAAATAAAGGCAAGGCTGTTAATGTCCAAGATGAACTTGTGCCCCATATAGTTGTTGCCATAGCATCTCCAACTGGTCTAGTTGTAAATAATATCATTCCAATAGCAGATACAGCTATCATACTTAAAGCCACCCAAACACCTGACCCCAATAAAAATAATAATAAGGAAATAAAAAAGATTGTTAAAAATACTTCGTTCATAATTAGCTTATCTTTTTACCAATTATTGAAAAAATTAAATGATGGAATACGCAAATAAAAAATATTAACGAACCTATTGCGACAGAAGTTTGGGGTATCCAAATAAAAATTTCATCTGCACCCTCACTTCTTTCTTCAAACTTAATTGAAATTAAAGTCATTTTGATAAAGTAAAAAGCCATAAATCCAGAAAAAAAACTTGCTATAGACAAGCACCACAATTCTGCAATTCTTCTTTTTTTATTTTCGAGTTTTTCAAGAAATAGAGTTATTCTTATATGAGCTTCGTTATAAAAAGTATATGCAAGTGCAAAAAATGATGAGGCTGCCATACAATAACCTGAGTATTCAGCTAACCCCCTTACATAAAAACCAAAAATTCTAGATATGATTCCAATTAAAATAAATAATGCCACAAACACTAAAAAGGTTGCAGCTAAATAACCTGAATAATTATAAATAGATTTTAAAATATTATTA
>JADHRH010000051.1 GCA_016777545.1 Candidatus Pelagibacter sp. | reverse complement strand
GATCATCAATTTTTTCAGTTAAAACTGTTCTTGCTCTTTCATAACCTTTATCGACAATTTTTCTAATTTCTGAGTCTACTTTTTTTGCAGTTTCTTCAGACATATTTTGTGTTCTCGCAACAGACCTTCCTAAAAATACTTCTTCTTCATTCGAACCATAAGCAACTGGTCCCAACTCTTTGCTAAGGCCCGCTTGCATTACCATAGCTCTTGCTCTTTGAGTTGCTTGTTCAATATCACTAGATGCACCAGTTGTAACTTTATCTTCTCCAAATATGATTTCTTCTGCTACTCTTCCACCCATAGCTATAGCTAATTGAGCATGAAGCTGTTCTCTTGTTTGAGATAGCTGATCTCTCTCAGGTAGCTGCATAACCATTCCTAGAGCTCGACCTCTTGGAATGATTGTTGCTTTGTGAATTGGATGAGCTGCATTCTCGTTAATAGTTACTATTGCATGCCCAGCTTCATGGTAAGCTGTTAATGTTTTTTCTTCTTCTGTCATGACCATGGATCTTCTTTCTGATCCCATCATCACTTTATCTCTTGCTTCCTCAAACTCAGTTAGAGTAACTAGTCTTTTATTTTTTCTTGCAGCAAGTAATGCTGCTTCATTAACTATATTTGCTAAATCTGCACCTGAAAAACCAGGAGTTCCTCTAGCTACTGTTCTTAAATTGACATCAGGAGCCATTTTAATTTTTTTAACATGCACTTTTAATACTTTTTCTCTTCCTATTATATCTGGAAGTCCGACAACTACCTGTCTATCAAATCTGCCTGGTCGTAATAATGCTGGGTCTAATACATCAGGTCTGTTTGTAGCCGCAATAATTATTACACCTTCATTCGTATCAAAGCCGTCCATTTCAACTAATAACTGGTTTAAAGTTTGTTCTCTTTCATCGTTACCTCCTCCAAGACCAGCACCTCTACTTCTTCCAACAGCATCTATCTCATCTATGAATATAATACAGGGTGAATTTTTTTTACCTTGTTCAAACATGTCTCTAACTCTTGATGCTCCAACACCTACAAACATTTCAACAAAATCTGATCCTGATATAGTAAAGAATGGAACTCCTGCTTCTCCAGCTATAGCTCTAGCAAGTAAAGTCTTACCTGTTCCAGGTTGACCAACTAACAAACATCCTCTTGGTATTTTTCCACCAAGTCTACTAAACTTTTTAGGATCTTTTAAAAATTGAACAACTTCTTCTACTTCTTCTTTAGCTTCTTCTACTCCAGCAACATCGTCAAAAGTAACTTTACCTTTTAATTCATTCATCATTTTTGCCTTAGATTTTCCAAAACCCATAGCTCCACCTTTGCCACCCTGCATCTGTCTCATAAAGAAAATCCAAACAGCAATTAGTAACAACATTGGAAACCACGACAATAAAACTCCAAACAAAGAAGGCATCTTATCTTCTAAGGGAGCAGCTGATATACTTACGCCTCTTTCAGATAGCTTCTCAATTAAATTTGGATAATTTGGTGAATAAGTAGAAAAAGTATTTCCATTGGCTAGTACTCCTCTTATATTGTTTCCTTGAATATCTACTTTTATAACTCCACCATTATCAACTTCTGATAAAAATTCTGAAAATATAATAGAATTGCCCTTGCCCACATTAGCTTGAGGGTTCTTAAACATATTATAAAGGCCTATTGTTAAAAAAACAATTACTGCCCACATGGCTAAATTCTTCATATTCATACTAATAAGATAATAATTATTATTAATTAAACAAGTGTCAAATTGTTACAAAACTTTAACTTTATTAGTGTTTTCTCTTGATATTAATATGGTCTCGTTAGCACTTTCAACAAAACAGCCTCCTAAAGTTATTTTCGAAAGCTTCTTGAGAGTAATTTGGTTAATCAGTTCATTGATACTTTTTCCTCTAACAGGGTAGTATTTTCTTCCTATTTTTTGAATAACAAAAGTCAAAGATCTAAAAACAACTTCATGCGATTGATCAAAAAAATCATGATTTAAAATACAAGTACCTTTTGTTTTAATATGTACAGAATTATCCTCCAAATTTTTTCTAACATAAAACTTTATTGATTTGTCTGAGTCTCTTAAATTATCGATGGTTAATTTAAGTTTTTTTAAATCCAATCCCTCTTTTTCAAGAGACTCTAATAAAGTTCTAATTCTTGTTCTTTTATATATCTCGTTGATATTTGATGGATCTTTAATAAAAAACTTAAATACTATTTTAGAAATATTAATTAAATCATTTTTTTCTAAGTTGAGTAATGGTCTTAAAATATTTAGATCTTCATTTTTATATTTTACACTTTTGTTAAAAGATACCAACCCATTTAGCCCACTTCCTCTAACCACTCTAATTAAAAAGTTTTCAAATAGATCATTTGAATGATGTCCTAACAATAAGTGCTTAATATTATTTTTCTTACATTCTTTTGCTAATAAAGAATATCTTGCCTCTCTTGCCAAAGATTGAATATTTCTAGAAGGTTTTTTACCCTTCCAACTTAATACTTTGCATTTGATACCAATCTTTTGTAAAATTTTTTTTACAGAAGCAGCTTCTTTTGTCGACTCAGGTCTAAGCTTATGATCAACTAAAAAGAATTTAGCTGTTATTTTATTTTTTATTGAATAGCATTTAGCCAAGTAAGCTAGTGCTAAACTATCGGGTCCACCTGAAACTGCTACTGCTAAATTTTCCCCAGCATTTAAAGAAGAAGAGAATTCAGTATAAACTTTAGAAATTTTTTGATTTTTTAAAAAACTAAGAATTTGTTTATGAGTTTTGTTTTGAGCACTCAAACTTTTTTGATTCATATTTTGCTTTTTGAAGCACAGATTGATTTGCTTTAGGATATTGTTCTTCAACTCCTACAATCATTTTACAACCTTGCTCTTTTTCTCCTATCTGAACCATTGATACACCAAGTTTTAATAAATTTATAGGAGCCTTGTCACCTTTTGGATATTTTTGATATCCCTCAAGATAAGCAGTGGCGGCATCTGTGTAGAGTTGTCTTATTCTAAACGTTTCAGCATACCAATACTGAGCATTGCCTGCCAATTTATGCTCTGAATTATTTATTACAAACTCTCTAAAGGCTCTTTCTGCAGTACTGTAATCACCTACCTTTAAAAAACTGGTTGCAAATTCATATTGTTTTTCTGGAGAAGTATCTGGAAGTATATTTTTTTCTGACTCAAAATTTTCTGTCACAATAGATGAGGTGGTTTCTACAGATTGTATTTGTTGGGTTGTTTCTCCACTTTCTGTATCTTTATATGAAATTGATCCCAAGTCTTGAGGTTGTGAAGAGCCTGGTAAAACTTTTTCTGCTTGTTCTTTTGGTATTGAGGTTAATTTTGTTCCAACTTCTCCAGATGACAAAGCATTTTCCACATCTTGAAACCTAATTTGATTATCTGCTTGAACCTTAGAAAGTCTATTTGATAATTTATCTAACTTGAAGTTAATTTCTTCAAACTTATTAGTAAGCTCTTGAAATTGTTTTTCAACATCAGATAATTTTAAAAGATGCCTTGTTAAAACATCTTCAGAGTTTTCATTTGTGCTTTTTTGACTATTTAAATTAGTTGATCCTGAGTAAACAGCTCTTTCTAAAGTTTTTAAATCCTTTTGAATTAAATCTAAAATTTCATTTATATTATGGGTATCTGCAAAAATAATATTTGGGAAAAATATGAATACTAATATTAACTTTAATTGAATTATCTTTTTATAATTAAGCATAATAAATTGAGTAGTAATTATAATGATGGCAAAAAAAAGACCCTATTCACAAATGTGATAGGGTCTTTTAAGAATTATTTGGATTAATTAGTTAGCTTTAACGGTAACTGATCTTCTATTTTTAGACCAAGCTAAAGGGCTAGATCCAGAATCCACTGGTCTTTCCTTACCATAACTTAGGACAGAAATTCTGTCTGAAGAAATTCCATAAGTCATTAAATAGTCTTTTGCTGAATTAGCTCTTCTTTCACCTAATGCTAAGTTGTACTCTCTTGTACCTCTTTCATCAGCATGCCCTTCTAATACAACATTAATATCTGAATTTTTTCTTAACCATCCAGCTTGTTTTCTTAGAGTTTCTCTTGAAGCTGTTGTAAGTACAGTTTCATTAGTTGCAAAGAAAACTCTATCTGGAACACCTTTAGCTAACTCTTTTACAGTATCTGTGCCCGTATAAGTGTCACCCTGCATTTGTCCTGATGTAGTAGATGTTTTTTTTGTTGCACATGCAGTTAAAACTAAACATGCCATTAATATTAAAAACCCATTTTTTAAATTTTTACTTAAGTTCATTATTGCTCCTTAAATCTTATTTGATTTACTTACTTTTTCACAACTAATTAAATGTTTCAAGCTAAAAAATCAAGTAATTTAACTATTAATCGCTTAATAATGATGACCAGGATGGGTCAGATGCATCTGTTTCAGTTTCAACCATCTTCTCATTATATCCTGTTAAATCAATAGACCACAATTTAGCTGAAAATCCCTCTCCTTTTGAATTCGTCTTAGTCTCTCTATAAAAGATAAGCACTCTTCCATTTGGAGACCATGATGGAGCTTCTTGGTAAAAGTTTTCTGTCAACAGTCTTTCACCTTTTCCGTCTGTTCTCATTACTCCAATGTAAAATTTTCCTTTATGAAGCTTGGTAAACGCAATTAAATCACCTCTTGGGGACCATACCGGGGTTCCATACAAACCATTCCCAAATGAAATTCTCTTAACATTTTTTCCATTACTATCCATTACGTAAATTTGCTGGTAACCACTTCTATCTGAATTAAAAGTAATTTGTTTTCCATCTGGTGAATATGAAGGTGACGTATCAATTGATGGATGATTGGTAATTCTTTCAACAATTCTGTTTTCAAGATCCATAGTATAAATATCAGAATTGCCATCTTTAGCAAAACTCATTATAATTTTTTTTCCATCAGGTGAAAACCTTGGTGCAAATGTCATACCAGGAAAGTCTCCCACTACTTCTTGCATTCCAGTTTCAATATCTAATAAATATACCCTAGGTAAATTTCTAAAATAAGAAAGATATGTTACCATCTGATTTGTCGGGCTAAATCTTGGTGTTAAAACCAATTCATTTCCAAGTGTTAAATATTTATTATTAAAACCATCTTGGTCCATTATTGCTAATTTTTTTATTCTTTTAGTTTTAGGACCTTCTTCAGAAACGTATATTATTCTAGTATCAAAATAACCTTTTTCTCCTGTTAAGCGTTCATACACTTTATCTGTAATAATGTGACCTACTCTTCTCCAGTTACTAGGAACAGTAGTAAATGCTAAAGCCATCATTTCTTTTCCAGCTAAAACATCCCACAATCTAAATTCTACTCTTAGCTTTTCATCTACAAACGTAACCTTGCCTGTTACTAAAGCTTGTGCTTTAATTAAATTCCAATCCTCGAACCTTGGTTTTAAATTAGCCACATCTGGTTCTTGAAGAAATGCATTTTTGTCTAGTGGATTAAATAGACCAGATTGTCTTAAATTATTTTCAACAACTATTGAAATTTCTGATCCTAGATCTTCTTGTTTTAAAATTTTTTTAAAATTTTCTTTTGACTCATTATCTATTGATAAAGGGGATACAGCAACTGGTAGTGGATTTAAATTTCCTCTAGTAATATCAACTTCAATTAAGGCAAAAGCTTTAATGGGAATAATAATAAGTAATATAAATAAATATCTTAATAACATTTTTATCCTTCTAACATTTCTCTAGCATCAAAGTTTAACTGCATATCTTTCCATCTCTCATAACCTGTGCTAGGTACTCTAAGAGGTTGGCAAAGTTTTATAGCCCTTAATGCACTTTCAGCTAATACTTTATAAAATCCTTGTCCAGGTCTATTCATTCTAGCATGATCAAGAATCTCAGTTTTTATAATAGAACCATCCGGCTTTAATTGTAACTTAATTCTAACTAATAAATCTTCGTTAAACGGTAACCCTAGAGGAATACTCCAACAACCAAAAATTTGAGCTTTTAGAGCATCTTCTTCACTTAGGGTTAATCCAGCAAAATCCATTTCTTTATCTTGATCTTGAGTAACTTTATCTAGTTTTTTGTTTGTTTCCGCACTCTCAGTCTTAGATTTATCAATTAATGCCGCAATACTATTGGTATCAAATAGTTCTTTTTTTTCAAATTCTGAAATTTGTTTAATTTCTGTCTCTACTTTTTCAGGATTTTGTTTTTCATCTTTAATTTTCTTTATTTTTTTTATTTTTTCATTCGGCAATGGAACAGCATCGGGCTTTTGTTTTTTTATTTTTTTTGGTGGTGCCTGCTCAGAAATTAACTTTTTTTCTTTTTCTTTAACTTTTTCAATTATCTTTTTTGCCTTAGGGGCAAAGGGAATGTTAGTTTTGTCTGAGATTTGGATGAGTTCAACTGATATAATTGGAGGAAGATCAATCGGTTTTTTAGCAAGGAATGGTAAGCTCATAGCTGTAATTATCACAAGAAATATATGAAGCCCAAAAGAAATAAAAATATTTCTATTCACTTTAACTACCTCTCTTTATATGGTTCAGAAATTAATGCCACTTTAGTAAAGCCAGAACCAGACAGCATTCCCATTATTTCTAAAACTCTACCATAGTTTATTGATTTATCACCTCGTACATAAATTCTAGTATCTGTTCTATTTTTAGATACTGCTAAAATCTTTGCAATAATTTTATCATACTCAACTTTAGACTCTTGAATAAATATTTCACC
>JADHRH010000050.1 GCA_016777545.1 Candidatus Pelagibacter sp. | reverse complement strand
TACAAGTTATATCTCCAGCATCTGCTACCTGCTGAACTTTGAATGGCTCAACATCATAACTTGGGTGATAATTAGTTCTTAAATGTCGTGATGCCTGTCTAATGCTCATGGGTCCAAATCTGGCTCCAGGCCTATAACTGGTACCAGCATCAAAAGGTATTCCAACGATAGCAACATCACAACTTTCAACATCTCTTAATTCTGGCAATCTTGCAAATGTAGATGGTCCAGCAAATCTTGGAACTTTAGTGCCACTTACTGGTTGAACTGGATTTTTATTTTTTTCTCTTTTCATAATTATAAATAAAATGTAACATAATCTTTTAACTTAGAATATCTTCAAATTATTAATTATGATCTTATTTAGAGCTATTTTACTTTTTTTTATCTTAATAACCCCTCTCAAAGCTAATACGATTTATAATTTAATCAAAATTCCTAATTTAGAAGTTTACAATATTGATAGTAAGAATGGGCTTAGATATTTATATGCAACTAAACCATTTAGGTTGGGTGTTAATATTAAAAAAAATATTAATTGCTATAATTCAGATAAAAAAACTTTAGATTTAAATTATAGAATCATTAAAAAAAATCTTGATAGATATTCGTTAAGCTTTTTAAAAAAGATTAACTTAAAATATATAGTTTTGTGTGAAAATTTATCTATTGCAGGAATTAATACTGCTGGAATACCAAATAATAAAACCAGAACTTTAATTCTTGATATTAAATTTAATGAAAATTATTTAGAAAGAGCTATACACCATGAATTATTTCATATTATTAATGACAATTACAAAGAACTATTCAACGATAATGATTGGAAAAATTTCAATAAAAAAGATTTTGAATATAGCGATTGCTCAACATGTAATGATAACTGGAATCTTGACCAATTAAATGATGGAAGTGGCTTTTTTACAGAATATGCAAAGTCCACTATATCAGAAGATATGGCTGAAGTTTTTTCTCATTTAATTTTTTATCAAGATGAAATTAGTATTAGAGATCCTATAATTAAAAAAAAAATACTATTTATTAAAAAGATTATATTAAAAATAGATGATACATTTAATTTTTAAAGATGATAAAAAAAATTAAAATCTCAAAATCAGAAAAAATAATATTTGTATTTTTGATAATTTTGGCCTCAGTTACTTTAGGTTCTTATTTTGTTATAAAAAATAAATGTTTATTTGTTAAAAATCATAATCCTGAAAATATCAATTTTGAAAAACCAGAAAACATAGCAATTCTTAATGCGCCGTGTGGAAATGTAATTATTGAGCTGTACCCAAATGTGTCTCCAAAAGGTGTTGAAAGATTTAAAACTTTAGTAAGATCGAGTGCTTATGATGGTGCTGCTTTTCATAGAGTTATAGAAAATAAACTAATTCAAGCTGGTGATTTAGAGTTTGGTAAAAGAGACAACTTAGATTATGGAAAAGTAGGTACTGGAAAATCTGGGCTTGGATTAATAAAATCGGAAATTGATACAAATTTTAAATATGATAGAGGCAGTGTTGGCTTAGCTAGAACTTATAAGATGGATACAGAAGATAGCCAATTTTTTATAGTTCTTCAGGATGAGCCATTATTTGAAGGAGAGTATACACCATTGGGTAAAGTTCTTTATGGAATAGAAGTTTTGGAAAAAATAAAATTTGTATCAAGATTTCATATAGTTCCAAGACCAGATTTTATAAATACACTTAAATTACTCGATTAAAATCCAATTAAATCTCTGGTTGAACCCATTATAGTCAATCAAGGTCTTTTTTTATCTTCTAAATTTTAGTTAAATAATGTGTGAAAAATACAATAGAAGATAAAATTAAAATACTTAAAAAAAGTAATAGTAAAATTCTGAAAGAGCCTATTGCTGCTATAAAAAAATTAAATTTTCAAAAACTTAATATCATTAAATCATTTTCTATAAACAAAACTTTAACTAATTTTAAAGAAAAATTAAGAAAAGCTGAATTAGAAAGAATTAAGACTTTAAAAAAGAATAAAATAAAACAAGCTAAACAAGAAAAACTTCAACAACAAAAACAAAAATTAGAGGAGGCTCGTCAAATCAAAAGGGAGCAAGATTTAAAAGAAAAAGAAGAAAAAAAAAGAATACTTGATCAAGAAAAACAGAGAATAAAAATTCAAAAACAACAACAACTTATTGAAAATCAAAAAATTAAACTAGAACAACAGCGGGTGCAAGCTGAAGCGCAAAGAATTAAGGACGAAGAAGAAAAAAAAATCAGAGAAGATGATTTAAAATTAAAAGAAGAAAAAATAAGATTAGAATATTTAGAAAAACAAAGAATAAGATTAGAAAGACAAAAAATTAAAGAAGAAGAAGAAAAAATAAAAAATATTGAAAAAGAGAAATTAGAAATGGAAAGAAGAATAGCAAGAGATGAAAAACAGAGGCTAAAAGATATTCAAATTGCCAAACAATTAGAAGAGCAACGTAGACTGGATGAAGAGGAGCGTAAATTAAAATATCAAGAACAAAAACTTAAAGAAGCTGCAGAACGAATAAAGGATATTGAAGCTCAAAGATTAAGAGAAATTGAAATCCAAAAACTTAAAGAAGTTGAGGAATTGAGAAAAAAAGAAGAAGAATTTAGATTAAAAGAAAAAAAAGAAATTGAAGAGTTAAGGGCCTTAAGACAAAAAGATGAAGAATATAAAAAAAGACAGATAGAAATTAAAAAGAAAGAAGAAGAAATTAGATTGAGAGAGATTGAAGAACAAAAGGCTCATGATGCAAGAATTGCTGAAGAAAAAAGAATAGAAGAAGAAAATGCAAGAATTAAAGAATGGGAAAGAAGATTTGATGAGGAGCAAAGAAAAAAAGAAGAAGAAATGATAAAAAAACTAAATGAACGAGAAAATTCATTTAAGCACGAAAAAGATTCAGAAGAAAATAGTATATCTGCAAACGATCAAACAAAAGAAAATTAATTTACTAAAGGTTTACCAGTAGCTAGAGTATGCTTGATTCTATCTTGAGTTTCTTTTGTTTCAATTAATTTCATAAATGCGTCTAGTTCTAATTTAAATAAATCATCCTCTGATAATGTTTTATCTATTGTAGTGTCACCACCACTTAATACATTCGCTAATTCTTTTGCAACTATTACTCCATGATCTAAGATTATTGCTTCATTATAAAGATTATCTAAAATTTTATTCATATCTTCCAATACTGATTTTCCAGGAAGATTGAATTTAAGCTCCTCTGGTGCTATAAAATCTCTATTATCCTCTAAAATTTTCTTTGAAACTTCAAATAAACTGTTTCTATTCATTATTTTTTTATCCTCTGGCATCAAATATTTCATTGGCTCTGCCTCTACAGGTGATGTTGCGGTTTTACCGTAACCGATAATATCAAACACTTTTAAAGGTGCAAAATTAGGATCTTTTTTAGCTTCATCTGTATCAAGCCATCTAGCTAACATTTCTTTACATCCGCCACCTGCTGGAATTAATCCTACAATAGTTTCAACTAATCCGACTACAATATTGGTGTGTGATGCTACAAAGTTACTTTGAACCATTACCTCAAAACCACCACCCAACGTTAATCCTGATGGAGCTGAAATTACTGGATATTTTGAATATTTTAGGTGTTTACAAGTTTCTTGGAAATATTTAATAAATTTTTCAATTGATTTGAAATCTCTTTTATCTGCAAACTCCATTGTGTAAGTTAAATTAACACCAGCTGAAAATTGCATACTTTCATTGATTATTATTAATGGTTTATCGGTTGCTTTCTTTAATGCATCCATCGAGTCGTAATCAAGTGCGTTAGCTTTAGTTGTAAATTCAACAATGTTATAATCATTAAATCTATAAATCTTTGCAGAATTATTTCCATCAACACTCATTGCTGTTTTCTTAGCCTTTCCCAAAGTTTCAATTTTAGTATATTTTTGTCTTTCTCCATAAAATTCCTCATTCTTAGATTGAGCTAAATTTTCTAAAAAATTATTATTTTTATATTCATCAATTTTACTAAAAAAATTATTAACACCAATTTCTTCAAGCATTTCAAATGGTCCTTTAGACCAATTAAAACCTAATCTCATAGCTTCATCTATATCATTAAATTCCTTTGTAATTCCAGGAACTAAAGATGATGCATATTTAATAATTTTTGAAATAACTGACCATGCATACTTTCCATATTTATCATTACGATTGATTAAGCTTTTAAGATCAACTTTTTCAGTTTTAATATTAATTTTTTTACTTGAAGAATATTCACCTGTTTGAAGGTTTAATGCTTCCATTATTTTTTTTCCATCAGTTTTATTAACTCTATAAAAACCACCCTTACCTTTTCTACCTGTGTAGCCTGTTTCTATTAACTTTTTTACTAAAGGGATTTCTTTTGCAACTAATTGAAAAGGATCTTTTTCTGGTAACTCTTTGATAAAACTTTTTAAAACATCAGCCATCAAATCAATTCCAATTAAGTCATAAAGGCCAAATACTCCTGTTTTTGGTATGCCCATTGGTCTTCCAAAAATTGCATCAGCTTCTTCAACAGACAATTTCATTTTAAAAGCTTCTGTCATTGCAACTTGCATTGCGAAAACTCCTATTCTATTTCCTAAAAATCCTGGTGTGTCATTACAAATGATTGCACCTTTACCTAATTCGATCTCACAAAACTTTTTTAAAGAGTTTATTTTATCTAAATCATTATTTTCATTTTTAACTATTTCTAATAACCCCATATATCTAACTGGATTAAAAAAGTGGGTGATACAAAAATCTTTTTTTTCTTCTTCTGATAAATGTTGAGATAAAACTTTAATAGGAATTGATGATGTGTTTGATGATACTATTGCACCCTTTTTTCTAACATTAAATATCTTTTTATAAATATCATGTTTAACATCTATTCTCTCAACCACAGCCTCTACTACCCAGTCCGCCTCTTCTACTTCAGAAAAATTATCAGAAATATTTCCAACTTTAATATTATTTATTTTTGTTTTATCTAATAAAAGAGGTGGTTTAGATTTGTGTATTCTATCTCTAGCTTTTTCACTTATTTCGGTTTTTAAATCCAATAAAGTTACTGGAATATTTGCATTACATAAGTGTGCGGCAATTCCACTTCCCATTGTTCCTGAACCAATAATTACTACTTTTTTAATTTCCATAAAATTTAAAAAATTGAATTATTGTTTATAATTAAAAAGGTGAAATTAGTAAATGAATTATCTGTTAATTCCTCTTAGTCTTTCAGATCTTCTTCTTAATAATTCAGCTGTAACTAGAATTAAAGTTGACATAATAATTAAACAAGTCGCAACAGCTAAAATTGTTGGACTTAATTGTTCTCTTAAACCAATCCACATTTGAATAGGTATGGTTGTATTTTCTAATCCAGCCAAAAATAAGACAACTACGACTTCATCAAAAGAAGTTACAAAAGCAAATAACCCACCAGAAATAACACCAGGTAAAATAAGTGGTAAAGTTATTTTCATAAAAGTATTAATTGGTGTGCTACCTAAGCTTGCAGCAGCTCTAGTAACACTATGGTCAAATCCAGACAAAGTTGCTGTTACTGTTATAACTACAAATGGTGTTCCTAATATTATGTGAGCTATAATAATTCCTGTGTGTGTTGCAGCTAATCCAACTTTAGCCATAAAAAAGAAAATTGCGACACCTGAAATAATAAGTGGGACAATCATTGGTGAAATTAATATAGCCATAATAATTCCTTTGTAAGGCATATGCCTGCTACTTAATCCTACTGCTGCGAGTGTTCCTATAAGTACAGATCCAATTGTAGCAAAAAATGCAACCATCAAACTATTTTTTGCAGCTAGGCCCCATGGGTTTTTTGTTCCCCAAACCATGTCTTTATACCATCTTGTAGAAAAGGCATCAGGATCAAGCCTTTTCATACCCTCTGAAAACATTAAAAACTCATCTGCACTAAAAGATAGAGGGAATATTACAAATAAAGGGGCAATCAAGTATATAAAAACAGATGTGCATATAGTTAAATAAATATAATGCCAAATTCTATATCTAGTTTCTGTATAACTTGGTAATGCCATAATTATCCTAATTTAATATTATCAATTCCAACAAGCTTGTTATAAATCCAATAAATTGCCATAACCCCAACTAGTAACATTAATCCCATTGCAGATGCAAAACTCCAATCTAAAGTTTGCTTCATATGGTATGCTATAGAATTACTAATAAGTTTTCCAGAAGCTCCACCAACCAATTCTGGTGTAATATAATAGCCTACAGCTAAAATGAAAACTAATAAAGATCCAGCACCAATACCAGAAATTGTCAATGGAAAATAGATTTTCCAAAAAGATACGAATGGTGTTCCACCAAGAGACTTTCCAGCTCTCATTAAGCTTGGAGAAACTGTTTTCATTACACTATAAAGTGGCAGAACCATGAAAGGTAATAGAATTTGTGACATTGCAACATAAGTGCCAACTTTATTATACATCATCTCTGGTCTATTATCATCAGCGACTAAACCTATCATTACAAAAAAATCATTCACTACTCCTTGTTGTTGCAATAAGATCATCCAACTAGCAGTCCTCACAAGTAACGATGTCCAGAATGGTAAAAGGACACAAATCATTAATAAATTACTATATTTCATTGGTATGGTGGCTAACAAATGAGCAATTGGATAACCCATTAAAAAGCAAAAAAGTGTAACAAAAAAAGCTACCTCTAATGTTCTAAGCCAAAGTTGTGTATATACTCTTCTGCTTTCTTCAACTTTAACTATGTCTCC
>JADHRH010000049.1 GCA_016777545.1 Candidatus Pelagibacter sp. | reverse complement strand
GTATACACATGACCTCTTTGAACCATTTGTTCCTTAGAGAATTTCATATTATCCCTCAAGTAATCAAAGCCAAGCTCGCTATTAGTTGCATAGGTTATGTCAAAATTATAATTCTTTTTTCTTTCATGATCATCTTGGTCATTATTAATATATCCAGATGTTAGCCCAAGAAATTGATAGATTTCTCCCATTTCTTGCGAATCTCTTTTTGCCAAATAGTCATTTACAGTAACAATGTGCACACCTTTACCGTGTAAAGCATTTAGATAAGCTGCCAAACTGATAGTTAATGTTTTTCCTTCTCCAGTTCTCATCTCAGCTATCTTGCCCTCATGAAGAACAATACCCCCTATTATTTGAACATCATAATGCCTTTCATTTCTTGTTCTTTTAGATGCCTCACGTACAAGTGCAAAAGCTTCAGGTAAAAGATCATTTATATCTCCTCCATCACTTAACCGCTTTTTAAGTTCTATTGTTTTTTTAGGAAAGTCTTCATCAGGAATGTCTTTAATCTTGTCTTCAAAAGAATTAACTTTTTCAACAATCTTTGCAACTCTATCAAGCTCTTTTTGATTGCTAGATTTAATGAATTTTGAGATAAAATTTAAAGGATTAAGCATCTTTTTTTTTGATATATAATTAATTACAGCTTTTAATATAAGTATTAAATAAATATTTTAAATATATGCCATTAAATTTAAAAAACTTTGTAAACTCATTAGCTTCAATGTCAAAATTGCAAGACTTTCAAGATTTAGACCATATAGATGGACTTTCAATTTCAACAATTTGTGCAAATTTATACAATAAACCAAGAGATGATCTGGTTATGTTTTATTTTAGAGATGGAGCAAATTATGCATCTGTTTTCACACAATCTAAAATAATATCAGAAAACATAAAATGGAACTTAAATATAAAATGTAAAAAAATAAAGTCACTTTTGGTAAATACTAGAAATGCCAATGCATTCACAGGATCTGAAGGTTATAAGGCTCTAAAAGAAATAGCAGAAGAGCTTTCAATACAGCTTTCAAAAAAACAAAATGAAGACGAAGATTCCCCCAAAAAAGTATTGGCAAATGAGATACTTTTTGGTTGCACTGGCACAATAGGTGAAAGATATCCTACAAAAAAAATAAAAAGCAATATTTCAGATTTAATAAAAAAAATTAGATACACACAGAATAAATCAATTTGGGTAAAAGCAGCCTTAGGAATAATGACAACAGATTTAAAACCAAAGCTTGCAATGGAAGAGTGTAAAATTGGCGATAAAAAAATAAAGATATATGGAATTGCAAAAGGTTCAGGAATGATTTTTCCGAATATGGCTACAACACTAGGCTATATTTTTACAGATGCAGATCTTTCAAATGATGTCTTAAGCAAATTGTTAAAAAAAAATATTGATACAACATTTAATGCAATTACATGTGATGGTGATACCAGCACAAATGATATGGTTTCAATATTTTCAACTGGTAAAGTAAAAAATCCAATAATTAAGAATATTACAGATAAAAAACTTTATAATTTTGATAAAGCTTTACACTCAGTATTATTAAATTTATCCAAAAGAATAGTTGCAGATGGAGAGGGTGCTACTAAATTTATATCAATAAGTGTTTTAAAATCAAAAACTCAGAGTGATGCAAAATCTGTAGCTTTTTCCATTGCAAATTCTAATTTAGTCAAAACAGCCATTGCTGGAGAAGACCCAAACTGGGGAAGAATAATAATGGCAATTGGCAAATCAGGAATAAATTTTGATACAAATAAATTATCAATTAATTTTGGCGATATAAAAGTTGTAGAAAATGGAAAAATTTTTAGTAATTATAATGAAAGTCAAGTTGCAACATACATGAAGAGCTCATCAATAGATATCTCGGTTAGCCTGAATTCAGGATCAAAATATTTCACAGCCTACACTATGGATTTAACAAAAAAATATATAGAAATTAATGCCGATTATAGAAGTTAATTTAATATTGAATTAAATAGTTATGTTATTATCTATATAGCATGATCAAATATAAGCTTGTATGTAAAGATTGTGAAATAACTTTTGATAGTTGGTTTTCAACCTCTAAAGAGTATGAAAAACTCAAAAAGAAAAAATTTCTCAATTGTCATATTTGCAACTCACTAAATGTTGAAAAGACTTTGATGTCACCGAATATACTAATGTCCAAAAAAGATGTTGGTATTGATTCATCAAGTCAAAAATATAAAAATATCAAAAAAACAATAAATAAATATCAAGATTTTATAAAAAAAAATTTTCAATACGTTGGTGAAAATTTTGCTTATGAGGCTAGATCCATCCACTATAAAGATAAAAAATTTTCAAAGGGAATTTATGGCACTGCTACAAAGGAAGATATAAAGGAATTGAGAGAAGAGGGAATAGAGGCCGAGGTCATTCCCTGGATAAAAGAAAATACTAATTAAGTTTTAATAAATTTTGTAATATAATTAACTGAAGTGTCATCACTGACCTTCCAGCTATTATTTAATATATTAAATTGCATACCATCTAATTTTTTTAACAATAGTTTATTTCTTTTTGAAATCTCTGTTAAATCCTCAGGCTTTACAAATTTTTCCCAATCATGTGTCCCTATTGGAAGCCATTTTAAAACATATTCAGCACCAATAATTGCAAAAATATATGATTTTAATGTTTTATTTAATGTAGCAATAAACATTATACCGTTTTTTTTTAATAATTTAGAACTCTCTTTAATAAAAAAATCTATATCATTAACATGTTCAACTATTTCCATATTCAAAATTACATCAAATTTATTTGTAGTTTTTAATTTTTCAGGTGAACTAACTCTATAATCAATTTTAAGTTTATTTTTTTTTGCATGAAATTTAGCGACTTCTATATTTTTTTTCGAAGCATCTATCGCAGTTACATCAGCACCCAATCTTCGCATTGGTTCAGATAACAAGCCACCCCCACAACCAATGTCTAACAGTTTAATATTCTTTAAAGGTTTATCTAAGTCTTTAATTTTGAAATCTTTAATAATATTTTCTTTTATATATTTAATTCTTATAGGATTAAAATTGTGCAAAGGTTTAAATTTTCCATCAGGATTCCACCATTCTTCTGCAATTCTTGAAAATTTTTCTATTTCTTTTTTATTTATTGAATTCATAATAGATGACTTGTGGACATAACAATTAAGATGTATTTTATCAAACAAAAATTAAACAAAATTATCAATGAAAATTGTAGTATTAAAGTTTGGCGGAACGTCTGTTGGAAATATAGATAGAATTAAAAAAGTAGCAAAAATAATTGCTTCATATAAAAGAAAAAAACTTAATGTTATTGTGGTTTCTTCTGCAATGAGTGGAACCACCAATGATCTTATTAGAAAAACAGAAGAATTAAGCAATAATTTTGACTCTGCAGAGTATGATGTTTTACTTTCATCAGGTGAGCAAGCTGCATGTGCATTAATTGCTGGCAGACTTAAACATTTAGGTTTGAAAGCAAGATCATGGATGTCTTGGCAACTTCCAATAATTACTGAAGGTCCTTATAGTGCTTCACGTATAAGTAAAATCAATAAAACTAAAATACTAACTTTTATGAAAACAGGTGGTATTCCTATCATAACTGGTTTTCAGGGAATTAATTTAGATAGTAGAATAACAACACTTGGTAGAGGAGGAACAGATGCTTCAGCCATAATGCTTGCAAAATTCTTCAATGCAGATGCATGTGATATTTATACTGATGTAGATGGTGTATATACAACAGATCCAAGAAATCATTCAAAAGCAAAAAAGATCTCTAAAATTTCATACGATGAGATGTTAGAGATGGCATCACTTGGGGCAAAAGTTATGCAGCCAACTTCAGTACAAGATGCTAAATTAAATAATATAAATTTTTCAGTAAAATCATCTTTTGAAAAAAAAAGAGGAACATTAATTACAGGAACTAAAAAAATATTTAGTAATCAAATAATTACAGGAATTACATCTACAAAAAATGATGCAAAGGTTACAATAGTAGGTGTTAAAGATAAACCAGGTGTGGCTGCAGCTGTTTTTAAACCATTATCACTAAATCAAATTAATGTTGATATGGTTGTTCAAAATATATCATTAAATGGAAAAGAAACAGATCTAACATTTACCATTAAATCTGAGGATTTGAAAAAGACTGAAAAAATAATTAAAAAAAATAAAAGAATTTCTTTTAGAAAATTCTCATATGATAATAATGTTTCGAAGGTTTCCATTGTTGGTGTGGGCATGATTACCACTCCTGGAATTACTTATCGAATGTTTCAAGCATTAGCTTCTAAAAAAATTAATATTATGGTCATTTCAACATCTGAAATTAAAATCTCAGTTTTAATTTCTAATAAACAGATAAAAAAGGCTGTAGCAGCACTTCATAAAGAATTTAAATTAGATTAATTAATGAGCCTTAGACCATTTAGAGATATCCATCGAAAAAAAACTAAAGTCATCAATGTAGGTGAAGTTAAGGTTGGTGGAGATAATCCTATATCCGTTCAATCAATGACCAATACTTTAACGACTGATATTAAGGCCACCATAAAACAAATAAATGACATTCATGAAGAGGGAGCGGATCTTGTAAGAGTTTCTTGCCCAGATCAAGAATCTTCAGTGGCACTTAAAGAAATTACCAAACATGTTTCTGTACCCATTATAGCCGACATTCACTTTCATTATAAAAGAGCAATAGAAGCAGCTGAAAATGGAGCAAAATGTTTAAGAATTAATCCAGGAAATATTGGAGACAAATTAAAAATTCACGATGTTTTAAGTGCTGCCAAAAATAATGGTTGTTCTATTCGAATTGGTGTCAATGCTGGATCTCTTGAAAAAGATATTCTAGATAAATATAAAGAACCATGTCCAGAAGCTTTAGTTGAAAGTGCTCAAAGAAATATAAAAATATTAGAAGATCAAGATTTTTTTAATTTTAAGATTAGTGTTAAGTCTTCAGATATCTTTTTATCTATGGCAGCATACCGACAACTCTCAAAAGTTACAGATTATCCTTTGCATTTAGGAATTACCGAAGCAGGTGGTTTTATTTCGGGAAGTATTAAATCATCTATAGGCCTAGGTTCACTTTTATTAGATGGTATAGGTGATACTATAAGGATATCTCTTTCCGATGACCCAGTTAAAGAAATTAAAATAGGCAATGAAATACTTAAATCATTAAATTTGAGAAATAGGGGAGTAAAGATTATTTCTTGTCCATCTTGCGCAAGACAGGCATTTCAAGTAATTGATACAGTCAAAACCTTAGAAGAAAAACTTTCACATATAAAAACTCCTCTAACTTTATCAATTATTGGATGTGTGGTTAATGGACCGGGTGAGGCTGCGATGACTGATATAGGAATAACGGGTGGTGGCAAAGGAAACAATATGCTTTATTTATCTGGCATTCAAAGTGAAAAAGTTTTATCAGAAGATATAATATCAAGAGTTGTTAAAGAAGTTGAAAAAAAAGCTGCTGAACTTGATAAAAAATTATAATGATACCTCTAAAAACAATTGAAGATTTAATCTCTAAACATTCTGCTTTGGAAAAAGAATTGTCAACTGGTGAAGTTGATAAAAAACTATTTGCTGAAAAATCTAAAGAGTACTCTGATTTAAATGATGTAATTGATGATGCTAAAAAATATTTTTCATATGAAGGAGAAAGAAAAGATTTAGAAAAAATTCTAGAAGATCCAAGTAGTGATAACGACTTTATAGGAATGGCAGAAAAAGAGTTGAAAGATCTTAAGTTAGAAAATGAAACAATTGAAAAAAAATTAAAATTATTTTTATTACCAAAAGACGAAGCTGATAAAAAAAACGCTATTATAGAAATTAGAGCTGGTACAGGTGGTCTAGAGGCTAGTTTATTTGCTTCAGATCTTTTTAAGATGTACGAAAAAGTTAGTAATAAAAAAAAATGGGAATTAGAATTAATTAGCATGTCTCAGAGTGAAGCGGGAGGTCTTAAAGAAGTTATCGCCTCTATTAGAGGAAAGAATATATACTCAACTCTAAAGTATGAGAGTGGAGTACACCGTGTTCAAAGAGTGCCAGATACAGAAACACAAGGAAGAGTTCATACTTCTGCTGCAACAGTAGCCGTCTTACCAGAAGCTGAAGAAGTTGATGTAAAAATCAATGATTCCGATTTGAGAATTGATGTCTTTAGAGCCGGAGGGCCAGGGGGACAATCTGTTAATACAACTGATAGTGCAGTGAGAATAACACATATTCCAACAGGTTTATCAGTTTCTCAACAGGATGAAAAATCTCAACATAAAAATAAAGCTAAAGGAATGAAAATTTTAAGATCGAGACTTTATGATTTAGAAAGATCAAGAATAGATCAAGAAAGATCGCAGGATAGAAAAAGTAAAATAGGTACTGGAGACAGATCAGAGAGAATTAGAACTTATAATTTTCCTCAAGGAAGGGTTACTGATCATCGTATCAATTTAACACTACATAAACTTGAAGAATTTTTAGAAGGAGAAGCTTTTGATGAAATGATTGAAACTTTAACTCTCCAAGCACAGGAAGAAAAACTAAGCAATCTCACATAGAAATGAACATAGAAAATATCCTAATTGAGGGAACCAATACTTTAAAACAAAGTGGTGTGTCAAATCCACAGCTAGATTGTCAAATTTTACTATCTAACTCAATTAATAAAGATAAAAGATATATCATCCTAAATCCGAAACAAATTTTAAATGATGGGCAATTAAGTGATTTTAAGAGTCTTATTGAAAAAAGAAAAAAAGGAGAACCCAT
>JADHRH010000048.1 GCA_016777545.1 Candidatus Pelagibacter sp. | reverse complement strand
AGTAAGAAAAGACCCTTAGCTTCAAAATCAACCGAGCAAGAAATTAAAGCCATTATTAACAAAAGAAAAAAAATATATTCAAAAGCTGATTTTAAAATAAACTGTAATAAATTAACCAAAAGTGAAATAGTTAAAACAATAATAAAAACATATGAGTTTAATTAAATTAAAAGTTAGCACTAACAGTCAAAAATATTCAATTATTATTGGAAACAATATCTTAAACAAAATAAATAAATTTTTGAAAGAAAGTTCTATTAGTTTTAATCAATGCCTTCTTGTAATTGATAAAAATGTTCCAAAAAATTTGGTAAAAAGTGCTTTAAAATCTTTACCAAAAGGATCTGTTACAATTCATTATTTTAATGCAAATGAAAAAAGCAAGAATCAAAAAAGTGTCAATGAAATCACATCAATTCTTTTAAAAAAAAATTTTAACAGGAATGACTGTTTAATTTCTATTGGTGGAGGTATTACTGGTGATGTATCAGGCTTTGCAGCAAGTACGTATAAGCGAGGTCTAAGGTTTGTTAATATACCAACAACACTACTTTCGCAGGTTGACTCATCTATCGGTGGCAAAACTGGTATAAACACCAAGTATGGTAAAAACTTAATTGGCTCATTTTACCAACCCAGTCTTGTTATATCAGATATTAATTTTTTAAACTCTTTACCAAAAAGAGAAGTTGTATGTGGGTATGGTGAAATTTTAAAACACTCCCTTATTGATGATAAAAAGTTTTTTTATTTTTTAAATAAGAATGGGAAAAAAATTTTAGAATTAAAAAGTCCCTTTATACAAAAGGCTGTTCATCAAAGCTGTTTGATTAAAAAAAAGGTAGTTGAGGCTGACGAAAAAGAATTGGGTATAAGAAAAATACTAAATTTTGGACATACCTTTGCCCATGCTTTTGAAGCAACACTACGTTATTCAGTAAGATTAAATCATGGTGAAGCAGTTATTCTTGGTGTTAAAACTGCTGCAAAATTTAGTTTATTAAATAAAATTTTGAATAAAAAAGAATTTAACTTAATTAACGATCACTTAAATGATCTAAGTCTTCCAAGAGATATTAATAAATTCTTTTCAATAAAAAATTTAAATACAATTTTATCCTTTATGAAAAAAGATAAAAAAAATAATACAGAGAAAGTTAATTTAGTTTTACTTAAAAAAATAGGTTCCCCAGTTTACAAATTACAGTTTAATGAAAAAACTATTAATCTCTTTTTAAAAAAAGAATTAACTAAGTAGTATTTGAATGGAATGTATGTGTTCTTTCAACTCATGATCTAAAATATTATAGATTTTCTTGGTTGATTCTATCTTATTTAATTTTTTCAGCTCATCAGATTTAATAATTAATTTTAAATGGAACATTCCTTCTTGGTTTCCTTTATGATTTTTATGTAAAAAACTTTTATCTTCTATTTTAAAATCTTGCATAACAATTTCTGCTTCAATTTTACTTTTAACAATTTCAATTAATTCGTTTATATTCATAAATAATAATTTATTACTATACAGCATGAAAAATATTTGTGATTGGAATAATTGCTTTGATACTGGTGAATATAAGGCACCAATTGAGAAAGATAACAGCAAACGCTACAGGTTGCTTTGCTTAGCTCATGTTAAAGAATTTAATAAAAATTGGAATTATTTTAAGGGAATGGATGATGAGCAAGTATTTGATTTTTTAAAGTCTGATATGACCTGGCACAAACCAACTCAGAGCTTTAGTTCTTCAGATAACTTTTTTAAAGTTCTGTGGAACAATACTTTAAAAGATGAGTTTGATAAAACCAAACTTAGAGGTGAATATAACCATATGAATCAATTCAAATTTGATGCTAATGATATTAAAGCTTTTAGTATTCTAGGTGTTTCAGTTGGCCAAAAATGGGAACAAATACAAGATCAGTTCAAAACTCTTGTCAAAAAATTTCACCCTGATATTAATTTGGGAAATAAAGAATACGAAGAAAAACTTAAATTAATTACTTTGGCTTATACTCAGCTAAAAAATACTTATAAGGAAAAAATTGACACCTAATTTAAACATACAACCAGACATTAAAATGTCTTTAAAGCAAAGTTTTGGAATTGATTCAGATATGGAAGTTGACGCTTTCTCTAAAAGAAGTGAATACGTTCCCGAAATAGATAAAAATTATAAGTTTGATAGAGATACTACCCTTGCTATCTTATCAGGTTTTGCTTTTAATAAACGTGTCTTGGTTCAAGGCTATCATGGTACAGGAAAGTCTACTCACATTGAACAAATCGCAGCTAGATTAAACTGGCCTTGTATTAGAGTGAATTTAGACAGTCATGTAAGTAGAATTGATCTTATTGGAAAAGATGCAATTGTTGTAAAAGATGGAAAACAAATTACTGAGTTTAAAGAAGGTATTTTACCTTGGTCCATTCAAAACCCTGTTGCACTTGTTTTTGATGAGTATGATGCAGGAAGACCAGACGTGATGTTTGTTATTCAAAGAGTGTTGGAAGCCGAAGGTAATTTCACTCTTTTAGATAAAAATAAAGTTATAAAACAAAATAAATTTTTTAGATTATTTGCGACTTCAAATACAGTTGGTCTAGGGGATACAACAGGATTGTACCATGGTACTCAACAAATTAACCAAGGGCAGATGGATAGATGGAATATTGTAACATCTTTAAACTATCTTAGTCTTGATAGAGAAATGGAAATCGTTCTTGCTAAAAATAAAAATTTAAACAATCCAAAAGGTAAAGAAAAAGTCTCTAACATGATTAAAGTTGCATCTTTAACTAGAAAGGGCTTTATAGCTGGAGATATATCAACTGTAATGAGTCCAAGGACGGTACTTCATTGGGCTGAAAATGCTGAAATTTTCAAAGACACAGGTTATGCTTTTAGGGTCACTTTTTTGAATAAGTGTGACGATATAGAAAAAAATACAATAGCTGAATATTATCAGAGATGTTTTGGAGAAGAATTACCAGAGTCGATGGTTAATATTCAGATCTAAATGAGCTCAAAAGAAAACAATTTTAAAGAGCAATTTAAACAAGCATTAATTTCTACAGCTAAAGTAATTTCTGAAGATTATAAATTAGATGTTAAAAAATTAGATAAAGATTTAAGTAATAAAAAAACTGATTTTTTTGATATAACCAATTTATCAAATAAAAATGATTTTGTTAAACTAAGAGCAGAAACTGACTCTGGTGCCTTAAAGAAAAAATTTTCAAATAAAGAAATATTTAATAAAAACCTACCTAATAATCCTTCTTGTAAATCTTTATATAATATTGCTGAAAAAATCAGGTATGAACTTCTTGGGGGCAAAATGCTTAAAGGAGTTGGAAAAAATTTAAGTGAAAATTATAACCAAAAAATACTTTCTAATCGTAAAGAACAATTAAAAAATAAAGAAGATGTTCCTGTGAATGAAGCTTTTGAATTATATATGTTAAACAAATTCTTTAAATTAGAACTCAATGATGTGTCTACAAAAATGTTAGATTTTTGGAAGAAAGAATTTGACGAATCTATTGATAAGCATTTTGATTTTTTAAGTAAAAATTTGGAAGATCAAAATAATTATAGTTTAAAATTTTCAGAAATTTTAGAGAATATGGATGTCTTTGCTTCAAATAATGAAGAAAATAATGAAGAAAACGATGAACAAGAAAATGAGCAAGACAATAAATCAGAGAACGATAATGACGGCCAGTCTGATGACAAAGAGGAAGAAAATAAACAAGATGATAGCCAGACTAGTTTAGATGCTGGCTTTGATCTAAGCGACCAGCAGATGGAAGAACAATTAGAAGACTCGGATTCTTTAAAAGAGAGTGCAGAAAGTGTTTTACAAAAAACAAATATTGATAATATTGATCAAGATTACAAAGTATTCACCACAGAATTTGATGAAATTGCAAAAGCTGAAATATTAGAAGATATAAAAGAAACACAAAAATTAAGAAAAAATTTAGACCAACAACTTGTCGGGTTTCAAGATTTAATTACTAAGCTTGCTAACAAACTACAAAGGCAGCTCCTTGCAAAACAAAATAGAGCATGGGAGTTTGACTTAGAAGAAGGTTTATTAGATAGCTCAAAATTAACTAGAATAATTATGGATCCTTATAATTCTTTATCTTTTATGAAAGAAAAAGATCTTGATTTTAAGGACACAATCGTAACCTTGTTAATAGACAATTCTGGTTCCATGAGAGGTCGGCCAATAACAATTGCTGCACTTTGTGCAGATATATTATCTAGAACCTTAGAAAGATGCTCAGTGAAAGTAGAGGTTTTAGGCTTTACTACAAAAAATTGGAAAGGTGGTAAAAGCAGAGAAGCTTGGACTAAAAATGATAAGCCAAAAAATCCTGGAAGATTAAATGATTTAAGACATATAATTTATAAAGGTGCAGACACACAGTGGAGGCAGGCAAAAAATAATATAGGCTTAATGCTTAAAGAAGGATTATTAAAAGAAAATATTGATGGGGAAGCTATTTCGTGGGCCTATAATAGAATTAAAAAAAGAAAAGAAGAAAGGAAAATACTGATGGTTATTTCAGATGGTGCCCCAGTTGACGACTCAACTTTATCAGTTAATTCAGGAGATTTTTTAGAAAAACATTTAAAAAAAATGGTTAAATTTATAGAAACTAAGAGTGACGTTGAAATTTTAGCTATCGGTATTGGGCATGATGTTTCTAGATATTACAATAAAGCTATTAAAATAACAGATGTGCATGAACTTGGAGATGTTATGGTTTCACAATTGAGTGGCTTATTTGAAAATAAAAAAAAACTACATTAAAGTTTTAAAAGATCTTCATTTTTCCATTTAATACTTACTTCAGCCCCACTTCTTGTTTGGGAATTTCTGCATAAAATATTTGCATAATTTTTTTCAAGTAAAGTTTTGCCTATAAAAATTCCAAGACCTAATCCAGATTTAGATTTTATTGAAGACTTAAAAGATTTAATATAAGGCTCTCCAATTTTACTCAAAACATCTTTTGGGTATCCCTCTCCATCATCTTCAATCATAACTTCTGTGAAATCACTATCACTTTTTATATTAATAAAAATCTTATTTTCAGAAAACTTATTTGCATTACCGATAAAATTTCTTAGTCCATAAACAATTTCTATTGATTTAGTTATATTTAGTGGATTTGAATTTTGATCATAATTTACAATAAAATCTTTTTTACTTGTTTCTTGGAATGACTTGACTATTTCACTCACGTATTCTGCCATTGTTAAATCACGATCAATAAAATTATCTTCGATTATTGGGTTTAATGTTAATTTTTTTAAAATTTCACTACATCTCTCTAATTGACTGGATAATAACTCAATATCTTTTTTAACATCTTCATTATCTTTAAATCGCTCCAATAAATCAGTGGAGATAATCTTCATTGTTGAAAACGGTGTACCTAATGAATGTGCAGCGGCAGCAGCCTGTCCTCCTAATGATAATAGCTCATGTTCTTTTGACATGATTTCTTCCATTTTATTTAGTGCCTCTTTCCTTATTCTAGATTCTGATCCAAAGGTTAAGGCAAAATAATTTAAAAAAATTAAAGCAATAATTAATGCGATTGGAATTGAATAGTAATAATAGCTGTCTACGTGAAAATGTTCTTTAATTGGATAGGGCAAAGGTTGATTAAAAAAAGTAAGAAAAATAATCACTAAAACTGTGAGGCTGACTAACAATAAATTACTCCTAAAACCTAAATTAGATGAGGAAAATATAGCTGGGATAATCAAAAAAATTGAAAAAGGATTTATAATTCCACCTGTTAAATAAATCAAACAACTCAGTTGTAAAATATCAATAGATAAAAAAAGAAATGCTGTTTTATCTGACAGTTGTGTGTTTTTGTTAATATAGATTAAATAAAGATTGCTTAGCGCTCCAATCAAAATTATTGAATTTTCTAGAATTAGATTAAATCTAAAATCAAAAACAAAATAAATAACATTAACTGTTATAAGTTGGCCAATAATAGCAATCCATCTTAGATTGATGTAGGTCGATTTTTTTAATGAAAAATATTTAGAAGTTTCGAAAAACTTCATTATTAGATATCTAGATTTTGAACATTAATTGCATTTGAAACAATAAAATCTTTTCTCAATGCAACATCATTACCCATTAATGTGTGTATTAAATCTTGATCTTTTTTTATATCTTTTGAGTATTGTACTTGTAATAAATTTCTTGTTTCAGGGTCTAACGTAGTATTCCATAGCTCTTCTGGGTTCATCTCTCCTAATCCCTTAAACCTTTGAATGCTCATTCTAGATTTTTCATCTTCATAAGCTTTAGTGAATTCTTTTGTTCCTTTTTTAATTTTTTGTAATTCTTTGTTATTCTTTAAAATATAATCTTCTAACTCTTTTTCGTCTTTTATATAAATGCCTTTTGTTCCCTTATTGATCTTGAATAAAGGTGGCTGTGCAAGATAAACATGTCCATTTTCAATTAGTTTATTAAATGGCTTGTTGTTAAAGAATGTTAGTAATAATGCTCGTATATGAGAACCATCAACATCAGCATCAGTCATTATAATAATTTTTCCATATCTTAAATCTTTCAAATCAATATCTTCAACTTTTGGATCAAGGCCAAGTGCGTTAATTAAAGTCACAACCTCATTAGATGACATCATTTTTGATAAAGATTTTGTTCTATGTTCGCTACCATCTCTATTGCTATTTTTTTTAAGAACAATCTCTTCCACATAGGTATTAAGAATTTTACCTCTAAGGGGTAAAACAGCTTGATTTGACCTATTTCTTCCTTGTTTAGCAGAACCACCCGCAGAATCTCCCTCAACAATAAACAATTCTGTTCCTTCTTGTTTGCCTATTTGACAATCTGCTAATTTTCCAGGTAATCCACTTAATTCTAAAGCACCTTTACGTCTAACATTTTCTCTAGCTTTTCTAGCAACGTCTCTTGCTAGAGCTGCCTGCATTACTT
>JADHRH010000001.1 GCA_016777545.1 Candidatus Pelagibacter sp. | reverse complement strand
AAGACACTTAACCCATAAGCAACTATATGTTCTTTATCTACTTCAAAAAATTTTCTTAAATTTTTTCTAGTATCACTTCTACCATATCCATCAGTTCCTAATGAGTAAAAGCTTTTATTTGTGTATGGTCTAATTTGATCCGAATTCATTCGCATATAGTCTGATGCAGCTAAAATAGGACCCTCACTTTTACCTAAACATTTTTCAACAAATGAAACTTTTTGTTCTTTATCAGGATTTAACAAATTATATCTTTCAACATCCATTCCATCTTTTCTAAGTTCATTAAAGCTAGTAACGCTCCAAATTTCACTATCTATTTGGTATTCATTTTGGAGAATTTCAGCAGCAACCATCATCTCTCTTAAAATTGTACCAGAACCTAAAAGTTGTATTTTTGTTTTTTTATATTTTGTAAATTCTTTAATTTTATACATTCCTTTAAGAATTCCCTCTTCACAATTTTTATCTTTTGGCATTTCTGGATGTGAATAATTCTCATTCATAGTTGTAATATAATAAAAAACATTCTCATTTTTTTCATGCATTCTTCTTAGGCCTTCTCTAAAAATTACTGCTAATTCATAATGAAATGTTGGATCATATGTTACACAATTCGGTATTGTTGAAGCTATTAAGTGGCTATGACCATCTTGATGCTGTAATCCTTCACCTGCTAAGGTTGTTCTTCCTGCTGTTGCCCCAATTAAAAATCCTCTAGCCTGACTATCTCCAGCAGCCCAAGCAAGATCGCCTATTCTTTGAAAACCAAACATCGAATAAAAAATATAGATTGGTATCATTTCAATATCATGATTTGTATATGCTGTAGCAGCTGCAATCCATGAAGACATTGCACCCGCCTCATTAATTCCCTCTTCTAATACCTGACCACTTTTATCTTCTCGGTAAGAACTCAATTGAGCTGAATCTTCTGGTTCATATTTTTGACCTTCATGAGCATATATCCCAATTTTTTGAAAAAAACCTTCCATTCCAAATGTACGTGCTTCATCAGGAATTATTGGAACTAATCTTGGCGAAACATTTTTGTCTCTTAATAAATTTGTGAACATTCTTACCATTGCCATGGTTGTCGACATTTCTTTTTCACCAGTTGACACTTTCATAAAATCAAAAATATCTTTTGGAGGTGCTTTAATCGGTTTTGCATAACTGGTTCTTTCTGGAAGGTATCCACCAAGACTTAGTCTTCTCTCTTTGATGTATTTAATCTCCAGAGACTTCTCATCTGGTTTGTAGTATTCAATATTTTTTACCTGTTCGTCTGTTAAAGGAACATCAAAACGATCTCTGTAATATAGTAAATCATCTACATCCAGTTTCTTTGTTTGGTGAGTAGTGTTAACACTTTCCCCTGTTTTACCCATTCCATAGCCTTTAATCGTTTTCGCTATTATAACTGTTGGGCTACCTACATTTTTTGATGCTTTGTCATAAGCTGCATAAACTTTATGTGGATCATGACCTCCTCTATTAAGTCTCCAAATATCTTTATCGGATAAACTAGAAACCATTTCTTTAGTTTCAGGAAATTTTCCAAAAAATTTTTTCCTAACATAGGCACCATCACGAGCTTTCATTGCTTGATACTCACCATCAACAGTTTCATTCATAAGTTTAACTAGGTGACCAGTTTTATCGTTAGCAATTAAAGAATCCCAATATGAGCCCCAGATTACTTTTATTACATTCCATCCAGCGCCTCTAAAACTTCCCTCTAATTCTTGAATAATTTTTCCATTACCTCTTACTGGCCCATCTAATCTTTGAAGATTACAGTTTACTACAAAGATTAAGTTGTCTAGTTTTTCCCTTGCTGCCAATCCTATAGCACCTAAAGATTCGGGCTCGTCCATTTCTCCATCACCAAGAAATGCCCAAACTTTTCTACCTTCATCTTTAATTAAACCCCGATTAATTAGATATTTCATATATCTTGCTTGGTAAATCGCAAGCATTGGTCCTAGACCCATTGAGACAGTTGGAAACTGCCAAAATTTTGGCATCAACCAGGGATGTGGGTATGATGAAAGTCCACCTGGCTTTACTTCTTGCCTAAAGCGATCAAGCTGCTTTTCATTCAATCTACCTTCCAAAAATGCTCTAGCATACATGCCAGGTGCACTATGGCCTTGAAAATATATTAAGTCCCCACCAAATTTATTATTTTTTGCTCTCCAAAAATGATTCATTCCAACATCGTATAAAGTAGCTGCAGATGCGAAGGTACCTATATGTCCTCCCAATTCTGGAAATTTTTTATTTGCTCTAACAACCATTGCAGCTGCATTCCATCTAATTAATGATCTTATTCTTCTCTCTATATTTTGATCACCATTTGATTTACTTTCAGCTTCAGGTGGGATTGTATTAATATAAGGTGTATTTTGAGTGTAAGGAATATTGGCCCCTTTTTGATATGCTTTATTGATTAATTCTTTAATTAAAAAATGAGCTCTTTGATTTCCATCTTTTTCAACAACGGCAGATAAAGATTCTATCCAATCTTGAGTTTCTAAAGGATCGATATCATTTTCACTAATAACTTGAATTGAAGATTGTTTTTTTTCTTTAATTGGCTCTGGTGATAACGTTTTTTCTTTTTCAGTAACTAAAGTAGACTCCGCTTCTTTAATAATACTTTCAGTGTCTTTAGGTATAATCTTTTCAACTGGTGCATCATTTGTAGATTTAATATTAAGTATTAAATCTCCCTTGGATACTTTGTCACCAACTTTAACATTTAAAAATTCTACTTTTCCAGAAACTGTTGCTGGAATTTCAACACTAGATTTATCACTCTCTATAGTAATTATTGGATCATTAACTTTAATTTCATCTCCAACTTTTACTAAAAGTTCTATAATTTCAACTTTTTCAAAATCTCCAATATCTGGGACAAGCAGCTTTTCACTCATATATTAAAATGACTTATACACTGAATATAACCTAACATTGGTATTATTTTATGGAAATAAATAGGCTTTTTTGTAACAACTTTATTTAAAAAATTAATAAATCTTATCAATTTATATAAAAATAAAGTTTTAAGTTCTTTCAATGCACATAGCTATGCCCATTCCACCACCAATACAAAGAGAGGCACAGCCCTTACTTTTGTTCTCTCTAATCATTTCATGAATTAAGGTTACCATTATTCTAGCTCCAGATGCGCCAATTGGATGACCTAATGCGATTGCACCACCATTAACGTTAACAATTTTTTTTGGTATTTTAAGTTCCCTTATAACTGCAATACATTGTGCTGCAAAAGCCTCATTAATTTCAAATAGATCAATATCTTCAATATTCCAGCCAGCCTTTTTTAATGCCATATTAATAGCCTGAATTGGACCCAGTCCCATTAATGCTGGATCGACCCCACAAGTTGCCCAAGATGTTATCTTCGCTAATGGTTCAATGCCTCGTAGTTCTGCTTCTTCTCTTGACATCAATACAGTTGCTGCTGCACCATCATTTATTCCTGATGAATTTCCTGCTGTAACTGTTCCATTATCTTTAAATACAGTTTTTAATTTTTTTAAATCTTCTATATTTAAATTAGCTCTTGGATGTTCATCTTTCCCCAGAATTAATTTATGATTATCAATATCAAATTCTAATTTGATTATTTCATTATCAAATTTATTTTTACTTATTGCTTTCTGAGTTTTTTCTTGAGAATTTAAAGCAAAAATATCTTGTTCATCCCTAGAAATTTTATATTTTTCAGCAATATTTTCAGCAGTAACTCCCATGTGATAATTGTTAAATGAGTCTATTAATCCATCTTTTAGCATTGTATCTAATAGTTTTTTTTCATCTAATCTTTTATCTTCTCTAAAGAATATAGAGTGAGGTGCCCTAGACATGTTTTCCTGACCACCTGCAATAATAATATTATTTTCTCCTAATTTGATTGATTGATATCCTGAAACTATTGCTCTTAATCCAGATCCACATACTTGATTAATAATATGGGCAGGTTTTGAAATTGGAACTCCAGCATAAATTGATGCCTGTCTTGCCGGATTTTGTCCAAGTCCAGCAGTAAGAACGTGACCCATGATTATCTCATCAATTTCGTTAGGTTTTAAATCTGATCTAATGATTGCCTCTTTAATAGTTGATGCACCTAATTTTTCAGCACTAATATCTTTTAGCGATCCCTTATATGAGCCTATTGGTGTCCTCAATGCAGCTGTAATCACCACATCGTTTGATTTTTTGGTCATTGCTAATACATCATAATATTTTATAAGTTAATTTACATTAAAAACTTTGATATGTTGGGTAAATTATTTAATAAGGACCGCTGGCCAAATTGGATAAGGCGCTCGGCTACGAACCGGGAGATTCCAGATTCGAGTTCTGGGCGGTCCACCAAAAAGGATAAAATAAAATGTTAGATTGGTTATTAAAATCATCACTACAAAAATCAGTAATATATTTTTTTATTATAGTTTTTATAATTTTATTAATTTTAACTTTCACATTATAAATAACCATGAGCAACAAATTTGAAGAGATAAGTATTAAACCTGGCTTTATGAAGCACAACGGTGGTGTTTTATTCCGAACTATTTCTGATACTGAATATGAATTTAAAACTACAATTAATAAAAATCATTTAAATGCTGCTGGAATTACCCATGGAGGTTTTCTTTCAGCTTTAATCGATGCAGGAGCAGGCACAGCAGCACACAGGGCTGCTGGAAATGCACCGTGTGTAACTATTTCTTTAGATTTAAAATTTATTGGTTCTTCAAAAGTAGGTGATGAAATAATTGGTTTTACAAAAATATTAAAAAAAACAAATACACTAGTATTTTTATTTTGTGAGCTAAAGTGTAACGATAAAATTATAACTTCGGCATCAGGTTTGTGGAAAATTCTAAAAATAAAACCATCTAATTTAGGTCCTGGTGGTTAAGTTTTAACAAATCTAATATTAAACAAAAAAATGAGAACTTTTTCCCTAACGATTCGGTCATGTTTTAACCTATTTTTGTTCTTTATCACTAACAACATATGGTGGGGTATAAATTAAAGATACCATAAATAGAAATGAGTAAAAATAAAATTACTGCTGTTCTCGGTCCAACTAACACTGGCAAAACCTATTTAGCGATTGAAACAATGCTATCATTTGATTCGGGAATGATTGGTTTTCCATTAAGACTGCTTGCACGAGAGGTATATGACAAGATAATAAAAAAAATTAGCCTAGATAAAGTTGCACTAATTACTGGTGAAGAAAAAATTATTCCAGCAAATGCAAAATATTTTCTTTGTACGGTAGAGTCAATGCCAGTTAACAAACATTTAGATTTCGTTGGAATTGACGAAATACAAATGTGTGCAGATCATGAAAGAGGTCATATTTTTACTGACAGACTATTAAACCTTCGTGGAGAAAAGCTAACTATGTTTATGGGGTCTAGCACTATTAAAAATATCATAAACAAATTAGATGAAGATACCGAATTCATTAATAGAGAAAGACTTTCTAAACTTTCATATGTGGGCCATAAAAAGATTTCAAGAATAAATAGAAAAACAGCTATAATAGCTTTTTCTACTGAAGAAGTTTATGCAATCGCAGAACTTGTAAGGAGACAAAAGGGTGGAGCAGCAATAGTTATGGGTTCTTTAAGTCCAAAAACTAGAAACGCACAAGTAGAACTTTATCAATCAGGTGATGTTGATTTTTTAGTTGCTACTGATGCGATAGGAATGGGTATTAATATGGATTTAGAAAATGTCTATTTCTCAAATTTAAAAAAATTTGATGGAAAAAAACAAAGACGCCTCAATATGTCTGAGATTGGTCAAATAGCTGGAAGAGCAGGCAGATATTTAAATGATGGAAATTTTGGTATTACTGGAGATTGCAAAGAAATTGCTGCGGAAGAAGTTGAATTACTTGAAGGTCATAAATTTGAAGAGATTAGAATGTTGTTTTGGAGAAATTCAAATTTAAATTTTAATAATGCTTTAAGTTTAATTAAATCACTAGAAGAAAAACCAAATACACATTGGTTAAGAAAAATACATGAGTGTGGAGATGAAAAGGTTTTAAGATATTTTTTAAAAGATTTAAAAAGATTTAATATTGAAAACAATAAAGAGACCCTAGAATTGCTGTGGGAATGCTGTCAAATACCTGACTTTGTAAAAAAGACGTATGGCAATCATATAGAGGTTGTGAGTAAAGTTTTTGGTTTTTTAAATAGTAAAGAAGGCAGAATTACTAATGATTTTATGCGTCTACAACTGATGAAATTAGATAAATTAGAAGGAAATGTAGATTCTTTATCAAATAGAATTGCAAATGTTAGAACTTGGTCATATGTTTCTAATAAAATTAACTGGGTTGAAAATCAGGGGTATTGGATTGAAAAAACAAAATTATTAGAAGATAGATTGTCTGATAGATTACATGAGGAGCTTACCAAAACTTTTATCGACAAAAGAGCCAGTGTGCTAGCAAGAGGATTAAAACAAGATATAGAATTTAAAACTGAGATAATGGAAGATAATAAAGTAATAATTGATGATCAATTTATTGGGAGCTTAAAAGGCTTGAAATTTGAAATGGATTTAAAAGTTGGAGCCTTGGAAACTGATATTAAGTCACTAAAAAAAGCAGCCAGACAAACAGTAGGTCCAGAATTACAAAAACGGATTGGATCGATCATAGAAACTGGATTAATAGAAATAAAAGATGATTTTAAAATTTATTGGAAAGATTTTCCTATTGCAAAATTAACTACTGGTAAGGATTATCTCAATCCAGATTTACTTTTAATTGTAGATGATATTTTAGAAAATAATGATAAGCAAAAACTATCTGATTTTCTTGAAAAATGGATTAAAGAAAAAATTAATTACATACTAAAAAGTCTGATTGATTTAAGAAATCTAAAAGAAAGTAATTCATCAATAAAAGCTTTGGCTTATCAGCTATATGAAAATAATGGCGTTATAAAAAGAGAGATTGTTTCTGACTATTTAAAAAAACTTGGCCAGGATGAAAGAAAGATTTTAAGAGATATGGGTGTTAAATTTGGGAGATATCATGTTTTCTTATTTAGATTACTAAAACCAGAAGCTGTCTCCTTAAGAACTTTATTGTGGAAAAACTTTAATCAAAAATACTTTGATCTAACACCTCCAACATTTGGCTTAAATTTTTTAGAAGATAAAGATATTAAGAATAAAAATTTTATGCTTCTTTGTGGATTTGAAAATTTTGATAATTATTATGTTAGGATCGATATTTTAGAAAGGTTATTTGTTCAGATAATAAACTCAAATAATGATAAAGATAAAGATATAAAACTAGTTCCTGAAATGCTAAATTTATTGGGATGCAGCAAGGATAACTTTAAAAACTTAATTAAGAAAATGAATTATAAAATAATAGAAAAAGATAAGGAGATATATTTTAGATATAATCCAAAAAGACAAATTAAAAAAGCTTTTAAAAAGAAAGAAACTTCAAATAGTCCTTTTAAAGTTCTAAAAAATTTTAATTTTAATTAATGATTAATTTTTTTAAAAATAAAGAAAAAACCATTTCAGGAGATAATGACTCATTATGTAAGATTACAGCTCTACTTATACATGCTGCAAAAATTGATGAAAATTACGAAGAGACTGAAAAAGATATAATTAAAAAAACTTTAATTGAACTAGGAGCAGAAAAATCAAGCATAGATGACATTATTTCAAAAGCAACTACTATTGAAGAAAATTCCAATCAAATACTTGATTTTACTAGAGAAATAAAAAATTCACCAGAGTCTGATAAAATTAAAATTATTGAATCATTGTGGAAAATTATTTATTCAAATAATAATGCGGATATGTATGAAGCAAACTTAATGCGAAGACTTGCTGGTTTGTTATATATAAATCCTAAAATAATGGGTGATTTAAAAGAAAAAATAAAACAAGAATTAAAAAAATGACATACCTAGTAAATGAAAAATGTATTAAATGTAAATTAATGGACTGTGTTGAGGTTTGCCCTGTCGATTGTTTTTACGAAGGAAAAAATATGCTTGTAATTAAACCGGAGGAGTGTATAGATTGTGGCGTTTGCGAGCCAGAATGCCCTGTTGACGCTATAGTAGCTGACACTGAGTCTGGTAGCGAAAAATGGCTTGAAGTAAATACTAAGTATTCAGAAATCTGGCCGAATATAACAGTTAAAAAAAATCCTCCTGAGGATAATGAAAAATATAAAAATGAAGAAAACAAGTACGACAAATATTTTGGCGAAAATCTTTAAAAAATCTACTAAGAAAAAAACTAAAAAGAAAACTGCTGCGAAGGTGGTAAAAAAAGTCTCAAAGCCAAAAATAAAAAAAGTTAAAAAAGTAGTTACTTCAAAAAAAACTAAAGTTATTAAAAAGACTACAGTAAAAATAAAAAAAAATTTAAAAACAATTTCAGTAAAAACTGCACCTCAAAATATTGAAATTAAGACTGATAATTTAAGAATTTCAAAAAGTAATGAAATTAAACCTGAAATTATAAAGGTAAAAAAACAAGAAACTGAAAAAAAAGAATACAAAGTAAAAGACTATGTTGTGTATCCAAAACATGGCGTTGGTCAAATTACTGAATTTAAAAAAATCAACATTGGTGGAATAGATGTTGAAACTTATGTCCTTAAATTTGAAAAAGATAAAGCTAATGGAATGGTGCCAGTAAATAAACAGTCTCACCTTAGACCACTTGCAACCATCAACCAAGTTAACAAATGTATATCCATTTTAAAAAGTAAACCAAAAGTCAAAAGATCAATGTGGAGTAGAAGAGCCCAAGAGTATGAAGCAAAAATATCTTCTGGTAAAATCTATGAACTTGCTGAGGTTGTAAGAGATTTAAATAAAGGTGATGATTTGATGGTTGATCAATCTTATAGCGAAAGACAACTTTTTGAAAAAGCATACGAAAGAATTTTATCTGAATTTCAAATAGTAATGGGTGTATCACTAGAGGATACACAGAAAAAACTAGATAAGGCACTTAAGAGAAATCTTGAAGGACAAGCCAAGGCTGCTGTAGCAGCTCCTACTAAAGCTGTAGAACCTGATGAGCCTGAGGCTGATCCAATTACCGATACTGAGGATTAAAAATTAGAGCAAAAAAAAACGCCTCTCACACATAACGTTATGAGAAGCGTTTTTTGAAAAGATTAAGATACTATCTTTTTCTTCTCTTAGCTTTTTTAGCTTTTTTAGCTTTTTTCTTAGTTTTCTTTTTAGCTTTTTTAGCTTTTCTTCTTGTAGCCATCTTTAGCTCCCTGTTTAAGTTAAACGAATCAAATTGATTCGTTGATAGCTTATTTTTATTTTTTTATGCAAGTGATGTCAATTCTTTAATTCAATAACAATTTTAAATTTTTTCTAAAAAAATTTTTATTTCTTTAAATTTTTTTAAGTAAAAAAAGTTATAGTTTATGCGATTAATAATCCATTTATAAAAAAATTAAAAAAGTTTTTCAATTTCATTTTTATAAGTTTCTAAAATTTTATATCTTTTTAATTTTAATGTTGGAGTCATCATGTTGTTTTCAATTGTAAATTGCTTTTTTATTATTAAAAATTTTTTTATTTTTTCTATTCTTGATAAATTAATATTTATTTTTTCTAATTCAATTTGAACTTCTTCTACACTAATGTCGTTATATTCTGGGCTTAGTACTAATAAAGCAACTAGAAAAGGTTTGTTATCACCGCATACTAAACTTTGTTCAATATATTTAGATTTATTTAAATCATTTTCAATTTTTATTGGTGAAATATTATCTCCACCAGGTGTAATAATTATATCTTTTTTTCGATCTGTTATTTTTAAAAACTCTCCATCAAATTCTCCAATATCTCCAGTAGATAACCATCCATTTTTTAAAACTTTATTGGTCTCTTCTTCATTTTTCCAATAACCTAGCATCACATTTTCACCCTTAATCAATATTTCTCCATCGTTTGCTAATTTTACTGAATTTCCTATAAATGGTTTTCCAACTGTATCAACTCGAATATCTTTTATAGAATTACAGCTAACTACTGGTGATGTTTCTGTTAAACCATAACCTTGTAAAGTTGGTAAACCAATTGCGTTTAAGAACGAACCAACTTCATAGTCTAAAGCTCCACCTCCTGAAATAAAAGCTTTTAAATTTCCACCAAATTGTCTCTTAATTTTTTTTCTTACTAAAGCCTCACAAATAAAATTAACAATACTTTCACTTAATAATAATTTTTCTTTATTTAATTTTTTCCTACCCAATATGACAGTCTGGTTTACTAACAGTTTTTTTAAACCCTTTGATTTTGCAAATGTTGAATTAATTTTCTGATATAAATTTTGATAAAATCTTGGAACAGCTGTCATTATTTCTGGAGAACAATCACCCATATTTTTTATAAGTTTATCTATGCTTTCTGCATAAAAAACTTGTGCACCAACCACTATCTGTACAAATTGAACTGTATGCTCATATGAATGTGAAAGTGGCAGCCAAGTTAAAAACTTTGGAATTTTAGAAATAAATTCTTTTAATAATAGATTCGCACCCTCACAATTATTAAGAATACCTCCATGACTTAACATTACACCTTTTGGGTTTCCTTGTGTTCCAGAAGTATAAATTATGCACGCTATATCTTTTCTTTGAATATCTAAATTGAAGAAATCTTTACTACTACTAATTTTTTTTTCAAAAATTTCATCTATGTTTAAATGAAATGTACTATCAAAATCATCTATACTTTCAAAAAAAATAATTTTTTTTATAAATTTTTTTTTAGGAATTATCGTTTTAATCTTTGAATATAAAGTTTTATCAGAAATAATTAGAATACTTGGAGTGCAATCATTAATAATATACTCATAATCTCTTTCAGTATAAGTAGTGTATGCTGGTACAGTTATTCCACCTGAAAGCATAATTGAAAGGTCGGATATCAACCACTCAGGTCTATTTTCTGATACTAACAAACATCTATCGCCCTTATTGATGTATTTATTTATTTCTTCAGATAATTTTATAATATTCAAGTAAACACTTTCCCAAGAATATTCTTTTTGGGGTCGTTTTAATGATTTTAAAAAAATATCTTCTTTATTTTTTTTTTGGTATTGGTGTTGAAATAATTCTAATAAATTTTTAATGTTGTCTATCTTCATAAAAAAATGGTGGGCGAAGAGAGAATCGAACTCTCACTTCTTGCGAAACACGATTTTGAGTCGTGCGCGTCTACCAGTTCCGCCATTCGCCCTTAATTATCATTATTATAACTATAAAATTAAATAGTATAAGAACTTAATTTATACTAAAACGAAAAAATGTTTAATGAATTGTATCAGAAATCTTTAAAACTTGCTGCTCATAAGAGTTCTAAAACATTTCTTGCATTTGTATCGTTTATTGAAAGTTCTTTTTTTCCTATTCCTCCAGATGTTATGATTGTGCCAATGGTCATTGCAAAAAAAAATGATTATTTAAAAATTTTTTTGATAGCAACAATATTTTCCACACTTGGTGGAATACTGGGATATTTTATAGGTTTTTATTTCTTAGAAATTGCAATGAGTGTTGTAGAGTTCTATGGCTATGAAGAAAAACTCTTTAATTTGAAAGAAAACTTAACAAAGGGTAGTGGTCTTTATATATGGCTTGCCACCCTATTTCTTGCTGGTTTTACACCTCTGCCATTTAAAGTTTTTACCATAACAAGTGGCATGATTAGTTTTAACTTATTTATATTTATTTTTATTTGTTTAATTTCTAGAGGATTAAGATTTTTTATTGTTGCTTATTTTTCTTATAAATTAGGTGATGCTTTTAGTAATTTTATGAAAACTGATGCGGCTAAATGGTTTATGTTTTTAGGTATTCTAATTGTAATAATTTTTGCTGTAATATATTTTTTTATTAAATAAATGAATAATATAAAACGAGAAACAATTCTTAAACTAGTATTAATATTTAGTATTATTGCAATTTTATCTGCTTATTTTATTCAATATGTGCTGGGACACCAACCATGTAACCTTTGTTTAATTGAACGAATTCCATATATCTCTTCTATAATAATTATTTCTGCTATCTTAATTTTTAAAAAAATTGAAAAAATACTTTTGATAGTTTTGATAATAATATTTATGAGTGCATTTATCATGTCCCTCTATCATTTTGGAATAGAACAGGGATTTATTAAAGAGTCTTTAGTTTGTGATTTAAGCTCAACAAATACAAATTTAACAAAAGAGACTATCCTAAATGAATTAAAGCAAAAAACAATAAGCTGTAAAGATGTAACTTTTAAAATTTTTGGCTTATCTCTTGCGACTTTTAATATTTTTATCTCGTTAATAATTAGTGTTATAATTATAAAACTTTTTTTAAATTATGAAAAAAACAAATAAAAATAGAGTTAAAGAATTTATTAGAGTAGATCATGCTGGTGAGCGAGGTGCAATAAAAATTTATGAAGGTCAATTACTAGCGCTTAATACATTTATAAAAGACGATGATTTAAAAAAAAAAATTGAACAAATGAAAGTCCATGAAAAAGAACACTGTGATTATTTTGAAAATGAAATAAGAAAAAGAAATATTCAGCCTACTAAGTTTCTACCTTTATGGGATATTCTTGGTGTTGGACTTGGCTTTGGCACGGCTATTTTAGGAAAAAAAGCAGCTATGTTATGTACAGCATCTGTTGAAGAAGTTATTGATGAACATTACTCGAGTCAAATTTATGAACTAGAGAGCGATGAAAAAGAACTTAAGAAAAAAATAATCAAATTTAGAGAAGATGAATTACATCATAAAGATATTGCATACGAGGAAGGTGCTACAAAACAAGGCGCTTATTCTATTTTAGATAAAATAATAAAAACAGGCTCGAAGATTGCAATTTCTATATCTGAAAAAGTATAATTAAGCTTCAAGCTCAACATCCCAGTATAAATAATCCATCCAACTTTTATGAAGAAAGTTTGGAGGAAAATGTTTACCATTTTTATGCAAATCTTCAGTTGTTGGCTGATATGGAGCTTGATTAAGAGTCATGTCAGAATTTTTTAACAACCTACCACCTTTTTTTACATTACATGACGAGCATGCAGTTACAACATTGTCCCAATTAGTTTGACCTCCTTTAGACCTTGGAAGTAAATGATCAAAAGTTAGCTCTTCACCACTTCCACAATATTGACAAGAGAATCTATCTCTCAAGAATACATTAAATCTGGTAAAGCTTGGATTTGCCTGAGGTTTTATAAAACTCTTTAAAGCAATTACACTTGGTAATCGCATGTTAAAAGATGGACTTCTAACTATTTTATCATAATTGCTAACGATAGAAACTCTATCTAAAAAAACTGACTTAATAGAATCTTGCCAACTCCATAGTGACAACGGATAATAACTTAGAGGTCTATAATCAGCATTTAAAACTAAAGCTGGACACTTTTCTAAAGATAAATTTTGATCACCAAAAATCATAAATAAAACTTTAACTGAAAATTATTACTTTATCAATGAATAGAATTTTAAATATTAAAACTATTTTTTATATAGTTTAATGCAGCACTTGAGGCTTCGATTGGAATATGATGTTCACAATTCTCAATCATTTTTGTTTCTACCTCTACATTATTTCTAATTAAAAAATCTTTTGCCTCTAATAAATGAGTAGGGGATACAACAGCATCTTTGTCTCCATGTATTAAAAACATTTTTGTTAAAGATTTTTTTCTTTTTTTTAAATCATCTTGATTGATTATTTTACCTGAAAATCCAACTACACAATTATAATTCTCATTACTTGTTAAACCTAAGTTTATGGACATCATGCAGCCTTGGCTAAAGCCAGATAAACAAATTTGTGAATTTTCTAAATTGTATTTTTCTTTAATTTCTTCAATAAATTCATGCAGTTTAGTTTCTGCTTTTTTGGATTGTTCTAAAATATATTCTGGATCATCTTTTGTTAAATCAAACCATTGGTAGCCACCTGGATTAATTTCACATTTTTCATGTCCATTTGGACATAAAAAAATAGCATTAGGTAAAAACCTCTTCCAGTTTAGTGTTAGCATGCTTATATCTTTTCCATCACCACCATATCCATGAAGCAAAATAACCGCATATTTAATTGGAATATCTTTTTCAGGGTTTACAATTGTTGTTGATAGGCAAAATGTCATAGATATTTTATTATGTTTTAATATAAAAAAAACACTCTACAATATAATTATGATTTCAGGAACATTAGTTAAAATACTTGGTATAGTTCTCTTGATAGTGGTGGCCGTTGTTTTGATTCTAGGAATTGGCACTCTATTTAAAGGTGGCGAAACAAGTAAAAAATATTCCAATAAGCTAATGCAACTTAGAGTATTGTTGCAATTTTTAGCTATAGTAGCATTAGTTTGTTTTGCCTACTTCTTTAAAAATTAATTATAATTTTTTAACCATTTAATAAATCCTTCATCATTAAAATCGATTGATCCTATTAAACGAGCAAATTCTTCACCTTTTTTATTAAAAAAAATTGTTGTTGGAACTCCTCTTAAGGAAAATTTTTTTGCCAAAGTAATTGGCGAGTCAAAATAAATATCTAAATTTTTAATATTTAACTCTTTAAAAAAAGACTCAGATTTTGAAATATCCTCTCGGCCGATATTAATTGGAAAAATCTTTAGATTATTAAGCTCTAAATTTACCTGAAGATTATCGAGTGATGGCATTTCCTCTCGACAAGGAGCACACCAGGTAGCCCAAAAATTTAGTATTAGTAATTTTCCCTTAAAATCACTCAAATTAACACTATTCTGATTTGCATCGTTGAAAATTACATTTTCATACGTTTTAGGATTTTTAGTTAAAACCAAATTTTTTATATCTAGCTTTTCTTCTGCATGGCTAAAGGTGCTAGCCACTAAATAAATAAATATTATTAATAATTTCATACTAAATATGTATAATTAATTATCATGCTAAAAAATAAAAACAATACTGCAATATGGGGAGCAAGAATAAAAAAAGATGCTTCCACCTTATTTCAAAAAGTTGGTAACTCAATCGATGTTGATAAAAAACTTTTTAGAGAGGATATTTTAGGTTCTATTGCACACGTTGAGATGCTTTTTAGACAAAAAATTATTAGTTTTAAAATTAAAAATAAAATAATTTATGGACTAAACAAAATTGAAAAAGAAATTTTAAAAAATAAATTTGAATTTAACAAAAAGTATGAAGATATTCACATGAATATTGAAAAAAGATTATTTCAAATTATAGGAGAAGAAGCTGGCTATGTTCATACTGCTAGATCAAGAAATGATCAGGTAATTACTGATTTTAAAATGTGGACAACATCTGCTACTAAAGAAATTAATAAAAATTTAGATAGTCTTATAAAAACAATTCTTAAAATTTCTGAAAAAAATATTGAAACTATAATGCCAGGATTTACTCATTTGAAAAATGCTCAAGCAGTTTCATTTGCTCATTATTTAATGGCTTATGTAGAGATGTTTAGTAGAGATAAAAAAAGATTTTCATATAACCTGGAAAGTTTATCAGAATGTCCATTAGGTGTAGCAGCATTAACAGGAACCTCTTTTAATATTGATAGAAATTTTACGTCAAAAAAATTAGGATTTAAAAAGCCAACTAATAACTCTATTGATACAGTGGCGGATAGAGATTTTGTTTTAGATTTTTTGTATAGTGCTTCTGTTTGTTCAATGCACATCTCAAGAATTGCTGAAGAACTTATTATTTGGAACTCTGATGCTTTCAATTTAATTGTTCTATCGGACAAAGTTGTTACTGGTTCTTCAATAATGCCACAAAAGAAGAATCCTGATCTATTAGAATATTTAAGAGGAAAAACAGGATCAACTTATGGAAACTTATTTTCGATGCTAACAATATTAAAAGGTCTTCCAATATCCTATTTTAAAGATCTTCAGGATGATAAGGAAATATTATTCAAATCTAATGAGATATTAAATAATTGCATAGCAATTTTAAATGAAGTTTTGAAAAATTTAAAACCGAACAAGCAAAAAATGCTAGACCTTGCAAATTCAGGCTACATCACGGCTACCGATTTAGCTGACTATCTTGTTAAAAATCATTCAATGCCATTTAGAAAAGCTTATCAAACAACTGCATCGATTGTTAATTTTGCAGAGAAAAAAAATAAAAAATTAAATGAATTGAGCATTGAAGAATTAAAGAAAATAGAACCAAAGCTTACAACTGAAGTCTTAAAGGTATTTAATGTAAAATACTCTGTAAATTCAAAAAAATCCTATGGTGGAACATCTTTTGATAATATTAAAAAAATGATAATGAAATATAAGAAATTATAAAATGATGAAAAAATTAATCTTAATCTGTATATTTTCTTCTTTGTTATTTGCCTGTGGAAAAAAAGGAGACCCTAAATATGTTGGGAACGAAATGGTTTTTCCTAAGTCTATTAATTAATGAAATATATAAATAAAAAACTTTCTATAGAAAAAATTAAAGTTGAGGATATTGCCAAAAAATTTGGGACACCTACATACTGCTATTCTTATAAAAGACTAAAAGATAATATAAATAATTTTAAAAATAATTTTAAATCATTTTCTCCGCTGGTCTGTTTTGCAATAAAATCAAATACTAATGTAAATTTAATTAAAGAAATTAGAAAATTAGGCTTGGGCGCAGATGTTGTTTCAATGGGAGAGTTGATGATGGCCCTTAAAGCTGGGGTAAACCCAAAAAAAATTGTTTTTTCTGGGGTTGGTAAAACGGCTAAGGAAATAAACTATGCTATTGATAAAAAAATTTTATTAATAAATGCAGAGTCAAAAAGTGAAATTATTGAAATAGAAAGAATTGCAAAAAATAAAAGGAAAGTAGTTGATATAGGAATTAGACTAAATCCAAATACAGATGCCAAAACTTTAAAACAAATTTCCACAGGTAAAAAAGAAAATAAATTTGGAGTAGATGAAAAAATATTTTTTGAACTAATTAATTACACAAAACTATCCAAAAATATAAAATTAAAATGTCTAAGTGTTCATATTGGTAGTCAGATTTTAGATCATCAGCCATATGAAAAAATGCTTAATGTTATCGATAAAATTATTAAAAAAAGTAATCATAATTTTGAGTTTATTGATCTTGGTGGGGGAATGGGAATATCTTACGAAGAAAATACCAAAAAACTAAATTATAAAAAATACAATTTGGCTATAAATAAATTTTTAAAAAAACATAAATCTAAAATTATATTTGAACCAGGTAGATCTATAGTTGGTGATATAGGATCACTAATTTCTCAAGTAATTTATATAAAACAAAATGATAAAAAAGATTTTATAATACTTGATGCTGCAATGAATGATCTAATGAGACCAGCTTTATATGGTGCAAACCATAAAACTTTACCTGCAACAAAACACAGCAGGCTTTCAAAGAAAACTTATGAATTTGTTGGTCCAATTTGTGAAAGTACAGATAAATTTACAACTTTAAAAAAGTTTCAAAAATTAAAAGAGAAAGACCTTGTTGTAATGTGTGATACTGGGGCGTATGGAATGTCTTTAAGTTCAAACTATAACCTCAGACCAAAAGCAGCAGAAATACTGATCAAAGGAACTAAAATTAATGTTATTAAAAAAAGACAAAAACTTGATCAATTAATCTAGTTTTTGATTAAAATGATAAGAAATTTTTTATTCTCTCTATTTTTTTATATTGGAATTATTTTTATTTCTTTATTGTTTCTACCATCACTTTTTCTTCCCAAAAAGATTGTTTTATTTGGTGGTAAGATCATGGGATACTGGACCTCTTTTTGCTTAAAAACTTTTTTATCAACAAAAATTATAATTAAAGGAGAAGAAAATATTATCAATAATAGAAAGTTTTTTATTGCTGCCTCTCATCAATCAATGTTTGAAACTTTTTATTTACAAACAATTTTTAAATCTCCAGTTTTTATTCTTAAGAAGGAATTATTAATGATACCCATATTTGGCTGGTATTTAAAAAAAATTGGTTCAATATCAATAAAAAGAAATAAAGTAACTAAAGATAATCTTGGCTTCTTTAATGATATATCAAAACAAATAAATGCATCTGATAGACCATTAATAATTTTTCCACAAGGTACACGGTTGTCTCCGGAGGAACGCACACCTTTTAAAAAAGGTTCAGGCAGAATTTATGAGGAACTTAAAATATCTTGCCAACCTATAGCTATTAATTCTGGAAATACTTGGCCAAAAAAAGGACCTAAAAAAATTGATAAAATTATAACTATTTCAATTTTAGAACCAATTGAACCTGGATTAGAAAAAAATGTTTTTTTACACAAGCTTGAAAATGTAATTTATAGCGAGCTCGATGCTATTAATTAGCCTTTCATAGGCATTATTACAAATATACTATCAAAGTCACCCGGATCTTTAATTAATGCTGGTGAGCCAGTGTCATTAAAGAAAATCTCTATTTTATCTCCATCAAGCTGTGAAGCAACGTCAATTAAATATCTTGAGTTAAAGCTTATCTCTAAATCATGATCGAATTTTACAGTTAAGCTTTCTTTTCCATCTCCGCTATTTGTATTGTTTACAGATAAATTTAAAACATCTTTTGATAAATTAAATTTCACGCCATCTTTTTTATCTAATGACACCGATGCAACTCTATCAACTGAATCTAGAAAAAGTTTTAAATTTATATCCAATTTTTTCTGATTATTTTTTGGTATTACTTGAATATAATTTGGAAATTTTCCATCAATTAACTTGGAAATCAAAATACTATTATTTAGTTCAAACTTAATTTTAGATTTAACATTTGAAATCTTAACATCCCCATCATAGCTCTCTAACAATGAGCATAATTGAAAGATTGTTTTCTTTGGAAGAATTATTGGCTCAAAATCAATCTTTTGATCTAATCTTATTTTAGATATAGACATTCTGTGACTATCAGTGGCAGCTGCTGTTAGAAAGTTTTTATCTTCTATTTGGGTTTGATGAAAAAAAATTCCACTTAAATAATGTCTTGTTTCATCATTAGAGACTGAAAATTTACATTTATTTAATAGTTTTAATAACTGTTTTGATTTTATTATAAACTCATTTTGATTGAAGTTTTCATCAGTCAAAGGAAACTCGGATGCACTAATACAATTTAAATTAAAAATTGATTTTTCAGACTCTACTTGAAGCTTACTAACATCGGTTAAAGATAAATTGATTTTTTTTCCAGAGGAAAATTTTCTTATAATATCATACATAATAGATGAAGTGGTGGTCGTATTTCCCTCTTCTAACACTTCAACATTATTAATTTGATGAATAAAAATTAAATCTAAATCTGTCGCTGTAATAGTTAAGTTTGAGTTACTGGCATTTAACAAAACATTAGATAAAATTGGAAGTGTACTTCTTTTTTCTATCACACCCTGACAATAATTAAGGGCTTGTTGCAGATCTTGTTGATTAACGTTAAATTTCATTTTCTTTATTATACAATATCTGATTTTTTAAGTTATTAATATTGTTAGTCATTTCTGGATCTTTTTCTTTTAATTTTTCAATGGTTTTAACAGAATGAATAATTGTTGTATGATCTCTATTTGAAAACTCTCTACCTATTTCTGGTAAGGATTTTGAGGTTAATATTTTAGTTAAATAGATCGCTGTTTGTCTCGGCCTAACTAAATATCTTGATCTTCTTGAGGACAACATCTCATTTTTACTAATTTTGAAGAACTTACATACAGTTGATTGTATTAAATCTATTGTTACTTTATTTTCACCAATATTTAATAGATCTTTTAAAACTACTTTAACTTCTGATAAATTTGGAACTTTGTTGTAAATTCTTGAAAAGGAAACAACTCTATTAATTGCTCCTACTAACTCTCTAATACTGGTAGTTATTTCTGTGCTTATAAATTTTTGTATTTCTTCTGAAATATTTACTTGATTTGAATAAAAAATGTTTAATTCTTCTGTTTTTTGCTTAACAATTTTACTTCTAAGTTCATAATCTGGTTTTTGTATATCAACAACAAGACCTCCAGCAAATCTTGATTTAATTCTATCTTGGATTCTTGATAATTTGTTTGGAGCTCTGTCGGCAGAGATTATTACTTGTGAGCCTTTATCTAATAGTGCATTAAACGTATGAAAAAACTCCTCTTGCATTGCTTCTTTACCATTCATGAATTGAATATCATCTATCAATAATATGTCAGTATTTCTAAAGTACTCTTTAAACTTTACCATATCATTAGATTTAATTGATTTTACAAACTGATACATAAATCTCTCAGCAGAAATAAACATGACTTTGTTTTTTTCTTTTAATGAAAGACCAATTGAATTTAATAAATGTGTTTTTCCCATTCCAACTCCTCCATAAATATAAAGCGGATTATAATGAGAAATATTTTCTGAAACTTTCATGGATGCCTCATAGGCAAGTTTATTGCTTGTTCCTGTAATAAAACTATCAAATCTTTTATTTGGGTCTATTCTGTTGTATTGCAAGTATGTATCTTTAATGAAGGATATGTTTTCATTATTTTGATTTTTAGTAATATTATTTTCTATTTCATTTTCAGAATTTTTTTCAATAATCTTAAACTCTATTCTTGTTAAATCTTTCTTATAAGTTTTTATTATTTGCAAAATTTGATCTAAATATCTTGAGGTAATCCAGTCTCGGATAAATCTGGTAGAAACCGAAAGTAAGACATAGCTATTCATCTCTTCAACAAAGTCTATCTTTCTAAGCCAGCTTTCATATATATCGCTACCTAGCTTATTTTTCATATCCTTTTGAATTACAACCCAGTCTAAAGCTTCAGAAGATACATCTTTTGTACTTTGTGTTGATTTGTTGCTTGTCATAAAATTTGTAGGAATAAAGTTAGTTAGAAGCAAAATCGTTTTTTTGCAATAAATAATTTTGTAAAAGCAAAAATAAATAAAATTTATATTTGCAATAAATAATTTAGTAAAAATAAAAATAAATAAAATCTACAGGTGATTCATTTCTAGCGCGAATATTCTTTCTAATGCTGATGTAATTACAACTAAGAAGTGGTCTGTTTTCAATTTTAGAAATTATTTTGCCACAGTGCTGTTTGATTGAACGATTAAGTTTTACAAATTTAAAATCTATGAGTTTGTGATTTTTAAATTATGTTTCGTATTATTTTACTTAATCTATATATGGTTAATCTAAAAATAAAATTTCTTATATGATGTAAGTATTATAAGTTGAAATTTAAAATCGCCGTATATAATTGATTATAAAGCTGAAATTTTCTTAGTTATTCTTGAAATGTTTCTTGAGGCATTTGCTTTCTTTATAATTCCAGTTTTTGCAACTTTCATTAATTCAGAGTTCAACTTTGGCAAGAATTTTAGAGCTTCATCTTTTTTCTTTTCTACTAGAAGTAAACTCATTTTTTTTATAGCATTTCTGTATTTGCTTTTACGAGCCTTATTCACCAATGTTTGTTTAGCAATTCTTCTAATTGTTTTAATTGCTGATTTTGTGTTTGCCATAAGCGCAGTGGTATAGCTTGAGAATTTATACTGGTCAATAGAATAATTGCTTATTTTTGGCAAATATTGCAGAAGAAAGTTGATCTATTCGATATAAATATTTTCTTAATTTTACCATGACAATTTTTTCTTGAGCAGCCCTGGTTCTCTCTTTGATATACTTTAAACTCTTTTTGAAAACTGCCATTTTTTCCTTCTGTATTTTTAAAATCTCGAATACTTGATCCACCTTTTTCAATAGCTTTTTTAAGTACACTTTTTGAATAATAAATGATTTTTTTACAATCATTTTTCGATAATTTCATCGCATATGTCTTGGGATTTATTTTACATAAAAATAAAATTTCGCTTGCATAAATGTTACCTATGCCAGAGACAAATTTTTGATCCAATAGAAAACTTTTTATATCTTTTTTTTTATTTATAAAAAAATTTAGAAGGTATTTTAAATTAAAACTTAAAAAAAAAGGTTCTGGACCCAAATGATTAAATCTTTTTTTTAATTCTTTGGGATTATCAATAAACCTAAAAAATCCAAATCTTCTTGGGTCATTATAAATAACACTCATATCATTAAACTGGATTTCAACATGATTGTGTTTCTTTGGCAATTCTGGTGAATTATAGAAACTAGTATTGGTAAATTTATTTATAATATGTTTATTAATTAGATGAATGGTTCCTGACATACCTAAGTGAATTAAACAAAAAGAATTATCATTAAAATTAAGAATTAGATATTTTGAAAACCTAGTAACCTTTTTAATCTTTTTTTGTTCTAATAATTTTTCAAATTTTAATGGAATTTTAAACCTTAAATTTCTGTTTTTAATTATTACTTTTTTTATTCTTTTTTGTTCTATTTTTTTTGATAATGATTGTTTGACTATTTCTACTTCTGGTAATTCTGGCATTTGATACTATATTAGCAGTAAATAATAAATTTTATATGCAACAATATCTCCAAAATAAAAAAGGATTGGTTCAAAATGTATTTGACAATGTTTATGACAAATATGATTTAATGAATGATTTTATGTCATTGGGCATTCATCGGATATGGAAAAGAAATTTGATGAGCTGGATGAACCCATCAAAAGATAAAATTCTAGTTGATGTTGCTTGTGGGACTGGAGACTTAGGTAAACTTTTTTTAGATCTAACTGATGAAAATTGTAAAATTTATTGTGTGGATCCCAATTCTGGAATGATAAGCAAAGGTAAGGAAAAATTAAAAACTTATAAAAATATTGATTGGTTGATTGCTCCCGCAGAAAAGCTTCCAATTAAAGATAGCTCCTGTGATTATTATACAATCAGTTTTGGACTTAGAAATACAAAAAATCTACATAAAACACTTGCAGAAGCACATCGAGTATTAAAACCTGGTGGGCGCTTCTTATGTCTAGAATTTTCAAAAATTCAAAATTCTAATTTAGATTTTATTTATAAGAATTATTCAAAACTAATTCCTTTAGTCGGTAAGGCTGTTATTGGTAAAAAAGAACCTTATGAATACCTGGTTAAAAGTATTGAAGAATTTATTAATCAAGAAGAGCTAATTGATCTGATGAAAAGAAATAATTTCATAAATTGTAGTTACAGAAATTTATCAGGTGGCATTGTTGCAATTCATTCTGGTTGGAAGGTATAATGATTAAAAAATTATTTACTCTTTACAAATTAGGAAGAAAATTAGCTAAATCAGATGTTTTGAATATAGTTTCAAAATTCAAAAAACCACCATTAGCAATTACAATTTTATTTCAAATATTGTCTTTCTCTTTTTCTAGTTCTGGAAAAAATAACTTAAATGAAAATGAAGGAGAAAAATTATCTAAATCTCTTCAATCAATGGGAACTACTTTTATTAAACTTGGACAATTTTTAGTTACTAGACCTGATATTATCGGAGAAGAACTAGCCAAGCAATTAGAAGGCTTGCAAGATAGATTGCCTCCATTTTCTTTAACAGAAGCAAAAGCAATAATTAAAAAAGACTTGGGAGATGAAACATTTAACTCAATAATTGACTTGAGTGAACCTGTTGCTGCTGCATCAATTGCACAAGTACATAAAGCTAAAATTGATGACAATGGAACTATAAAAGATGTAGCTATCAAAATTTTAAGACCAGATATTAAAAAAACTTTTAATGAAGAAATAGATGCATTAATGCTTTTTGCTTTCCTTATTGAGTCCTTCATCAAAAAAACAAAAAGACTTAAGTTGATGGAAGTTGTATTTTTACTTAAAGAGATAACAAATCTAGAAATGGATTTGAGGTTTGAAGCAGCGGCAGCAAATGAATATGCTGAAAATACAAAGAATGATGCAGGTTTTAGAGTACCAATAATTTATTGGAACTTCACAAGTGAAAATGTGATGACACTTGATTGGGTCGATGGTGTTTCAATTCGTGAAACGGAAGACTTACAAAAAAGAAATATTGATACCAAGCAAATCGCATCAGATATAATTCAGCATTTTTTAAGACATGCTGTTAGAGATGGTTTCTTCCATGCAGATATGCATCAAGGCAATATATTCATTGATAATAATGGTCAAATTGTTCCTATTGATTTTGGTATTATGGGAAGATTAGACAATCTAAGTAAAAGATTTTTGGCAGAAATTCTCTTTGGTTTTATTCAGCGAGATTATAAAAAAGTAGCTGAAGTGCATTTAGTTGCCGGCCTCGTTCCAAAAGATGTACCAGTTAATGATTTGGCTCAAGCTTTGAGATCAATTGGTGAGCCCATTTTTGGTCAATCTGTCAAAGATATTTCAGGGGGAAAATTATTAAAACAACTTTTTGATGTTACTGAAAAATTTAATATGCAAACACAACCTCAATTACTAATGCTGCAGAAAACAATGGTGGTTGTTGAGGGTGTTGCAAGAAAACTTAATCCAGATACTAATATATGGGATACATCAAAACCAGTTTTAGAAAGTTGGTTAAGAGAAACAAAAGATCCAATAAATACATTGAATGAAGGTTTAAAAAGCACCACTGAAGTAATTAAAAGATTGCCTGATTTTCCAGAAATAATGGATAAAGCAAATCAAGCTTTAACATTTTTAGCAAGTGGTCAAATACCTCAAAATTCTAACTCCTTTACAGCTTTAAATGAAAAAAAATCAGAAATGATAGCGTTTAGAAATCAATCTATTATTGGTTTATTACTGCTTGTAATTTTTGGTCTAGTAGTATTTTAATTCTTCAATGAAAAATTTAACAGGTAAAAAAATACTATTAATAATATGTGGGGGTATATCAGCCTATAAAAGTTTGGAGCTGATTAGATTGTTTAAAAAACAAGGCTCAGAAATTAAAACAATCCTTACCAAAAGTGCTAAAGAGTTTGTAACTCCTTTATCAGTAGCCTCACTTACTCAAGAAAAGGTTTATGACGACCTATTTAATGCTGAAAATGAAGCTGAAATGGACCATATATCATTGTCTAGATGGGCTGATTTAATTCTTGTGGCTCCAGCAACAGCAAATACTATATCAAAATTAAGTGTAGGATCTTCAGATGATCTAGCTTCAACTGTAATTCTAGCATCTGATAAAGATGTTTTTCTAGTTCCTGCTATGAATGTTAGAATGTGGGAACATCCATCTACTAGAGAAAATTTAAATAAATTAAGGTCATTTGGTTATAGAGTAATTGGTCCTGAAATTGGTGATATGGCTTGTGGTGAGTTTGGAGAAGGTAAAATGACTGAGCCAAAAAGTATTATTGAAGAAATTAATATTTATTTTAACTCCGTAACAAATAATAATAAATTTAAGGCCTTGATAACTGCTGGACCAACAAATGAATATATCGATCCTGTTAGATTTATTACTAATAAATCTTCGGGCAAACAGGGCTATGCTTTAGCTAATGCATTTGCAAAAAAAGGTTTTCAGACAACGCTTATTTCTGGACCAACCAACCTTCCTATTGGAGAAAATATAAATTTGATAAAAGTAGAAACAGCACAAGAAATGTTGCAAGCTACAAAAAAAAACTTACCTGCTGATGTTGCTATCTTTTCAGCAGCAGTTGCTGATTTTAAAGTGAAGGAAATAAAAAGTGAAAAAATAAAAAAGAATGAAAATTTAAATTTAGAACTTGAAAAAAACATTGATATTCTAAACTATGTTTCAAAACACAATTCTTTAAGACCAAAACTAGTTATTGGTTTTGCAGCAGAAACAAATGAAATTGAAACAAATGCAAAAAAAAAATTAGTTGAAAAAAATTGTGATTGGGTAGTTGCAAATGATGTGTCGAATAAATCTATTGGATTTGACTCTGATTTTAATGAAGTTTCGATTTTTTACAAAGATGATGAAATCAAAGACGAAAAACTTAGCTTAAAACAAAAGTCTGCTATTTCTGAAGAAATAGTTAATAGAGTTATTCAGCAATTAAATTAAAACTCAGTGGCAAAAGTATTAATTAAAAAACTAAATCCTGAAGTAGAATTACCATCATATAAAACCTCTGGTGCATCGGGTATGGACCTCATGGCATTTATAAAGGAGCCAATTAAAATTCCTCCTAATACCTCTTATTTGGTCCCAACAGGACTTTCTATGGCATTTTCAAAGGATTATGAGGTGCAGATACGTCCACGTTCAGGTCTCGCCGCAAAGAACCACATAACTGTTTTAAACACACCTGGAACTATCGATAGCGATTATAGAGGGGAAATTAAGGTTATTCTTTTTAATCACGGTAAAGAAGATTTTTTGATTAATAATAAAGATAGGATTGCACAAATGATCTTAACACCTGTTGTTAAAATGGAATTAGAAGAAGCAGATAATTTACCCGATTCAATTCGTGGCGAAGGTGGGTTTGGCTCAACAGGAAAATGAGCAACCCATTAAATAAACATTCTATTGAACGATATTCTAGACAAATTGTTCTTAAAGATATTGGTGCTCTAGGACAAAAAAAAATTTTAAACGCAAAGGTATTAATCGTTGGAGCTGGAGGGCTTGGATGTCCTGTTGCTGAATTTTTATCTAGAGCTGGTGTTGGGACAATTGGAATTATAGATCATGATAAAATTTCACTCTCTAATTTACACAGACAAAGCCTTTATAACACAAATGATATTGGTAAATTTAAAGTTCAAATAGCAAAAGATAAAATAAAGAAAATAAATCCAAATACAAAAATAAAAACTTATAAAATGAGATTAAATAAAAAAAATTTCATAAAAATTATTAAAGATTACAATTATATTGTTGATGGTTCTGATAATTTTTCAACAAAATTTTTATTAAATGATTTTTGCTTAAGATTTAAAAAAACTCTTATCACTGGTGCAATTAGCAAATTTGATGGACATGTATTTACTTTTGATTTTAAAAATAAAAAAATTCCTTGTTTAAGATGTTTTTTTCAAGAAGACCAAATTTCAGATGACTTATTAAACTGTGAGGCAGAAGGTGTACTTGGTACTGTTGCTGGTATAGTTGGAACTATCCAAGCTAACGAAGTTTTAAAAAAAGTTTTAAATATTGGGCAAAACCTTGATGGTCATATTTTAATCATGGACTTACTTAATCTAAACTTTAGAAAAGTTAAATTAAAAAAAAGAAAATTTTGTTTTTGTAAATGAAAAAAAAAATAATTATTTTATTTTTATGTTTATTAATTACAAATATTCAATCTTTAAATGCTGAAGAAAAATTCCTCTCTTTAAAGAAGAATAAAGTAAATGTCAGATATGGACCAAGCTTTGAGTCTGAGATTAAATACATTTATGAGAAAATAAATCTACCCGTAAAACAGATTGACCAAAAAGAAAACTTTAGAAGAATAGTTGATCTAAAAAATAATAGTGGATGGATTCATGTTTCTCAAATTAAAAAATCTAATTCAATCATTATCTTGGAAGACAAAATTTTATTTAAAAAAGCATCATATTTTTCTAAACCTATCGCTCGTTTAGAAAAAGGAAGATTACTTATTATCAAAAAATGTGAAAATACTTGGTGTAATATAAAAACTGGGGATTATTCAGGATGGGTTAATAACCAGAATGTATGGGGATCTATTAATTAAACGGATCCTCTAATAAACAAGCAACTATGTGAATTCTAGCTTGTTCACCCCCATTAAAAAAATTATGATATTTTGTATTATTTGTAATAGTAACATTTCCATCTGCAGGCAGATGTTTAGCTACATTTTCGATAACCATTGAACATCCTAAGTTTGTGATAATCGGCACATGAAGTCTTGGCTCAGGATCTTTATGCCAGCTTAATGTTGATCTTGGCTCTTTTAATAGCAATCTCACTCTACCCAGTTTAAATCTTTTGCTTAAGGTGTCATAGACTTCTTTAAAATATGTATTTTCAAATTCAG
>JADHRH010000047.1 GCA_016777545.1 Candidatus Pelagibacter sp. | reverse complement strand
AATTAGACCTGGTGAAAATACAGCATTATATATTGAAAAAATTATAACAAAACTTACAACAATTGGCGCTCTTTATTTAACATTAGTCTGTTTAATGCCTGAGTTTTTAATTGCAAATTATCCAATACCTTTTTACTTGGGTGGAACATCAATCCTAATTGTTGTTGTTGTAGCAATTGATACCGTAACTCAAATACAAACTAGATTAATGAGCTCTCAATACGAGCAATTAATAAAAAAAACAAAATTCGGTAAGTAAAATCGTGAATATAATTTTATTTGGACCCCCAGGTGCTGGAAAGGGGACGCAAGCACAATTCATTGTAAAGAAGCATAATTATTTTCAATTATCAACGGGTAATTTATTAAGAAATGAAGTTAAGCTAAATACTGAACTTGGAAGTGAAATTGAAGAACTTATTTCAAACGGAAAATTTGTTTCAGATGAAATAGTGAATAAATTGCTGAAACAATCAATTACTAATTTAAAATTTAGAGATAGAATTATATTTGATGGCTACCCAAGAAATGTCGAGCAAGCAATTAATTTAGAAATTATATTGAATGAATTTAATCAATCTATAGGTCATACAATATTCTTAAATGTTTCAAGAGATATTATTGAAAAACGTATTATGGGAAGAATGACCTGTGATATATGCAATATGACTTTAAACGCTTATTTTAACAAAAAAGAAATTGAATTACATCCCTGTGGTGCTGAACATTTAAAAAAAAGAAAAGATGATAATTTAGAAGTGGTCATCGCTAGATACGATACTTATATGACGGCTACAAAACCTGTATTAGATTTTTATATTAAAAATTCAAATTTCACAGAAATTGATGGAGCAGATGAAATTGGTCAAATTACCAATAAAATTAATGATATTCTTAAGGTTTAAGACGTTGACTTTGGAACATCTTCTTATATAAAAGGCTAAATTTATTCTCAAAAATATGGCTCGTATAGCAGGTGTAAATATTCCGCAAAACAAACTTGTTCACATAGGACTTACCTATATCTATGGTATTGGTGATAAGTTTTCTAATCAGATTTGTACATCACTTGAAATTCCCAGAGAAAAAAGAATTAATGAACTTACTGACGAAGATATTCTAAAGATTAGAGAATATATTGACTCAAACTTTAAAGTAGAGGGTGACTTAAGAAGAGATTATTCTTTAACCATAAAAAGATTAATCGATCTTGCTTGTTACAGAGGGTCTCGTCACAGAAAAAAACTTCCTGTTAGAGGGCAAAGAACAAGATGTAATGCAAGAACAAGAAAAGGTAAGGCGATCGCGATTGCAGGAAAAAAATTAACACCACTTAAAAAATAATTTATTTATGGCTAAAGTTGACAAAGTTGAAAATAAGGATGCTGTTGTAGAAAAAAAAGCTGATAAAAAATCTAAAAAAAGCTCATATTCTAAAAAAAAGAAGATAAAGAAAAATATTCTTAATGGTATTGCTTATGTGCAATCAACATTTAATAATACAATAATATCAATCGCAGATACTAATGGTAACGTTATTTCATGGGCTTCGGCAGGACAAAAAGGATTCAAAGGTTCAAGAAAATCAACTCCATATGCTGCACAAATTGCTGCAGACTCTGCCGCATCTAAAGCTTTAGAGTACGGAATGAAAACTTTATCAGTTGAGGTTAAAGGACCTGGTTCAGGAAGAGAAACTGCTTTGAGAGCTTTACAAGCAAGAGGTTTTAAAATTCTTTCAATTAAAGATACTACACCAATGCCACATAACGGCGTAAGACCACCAAAAAAAAGGAGAGTTTAATAAATGGAAAGTTTAAATGTAAATGCAAAAAATTGGAAAGCATTAATTAAACCAGCCCAATTAGATGTAAAAATTAATGATGATAAATCACATGCAAAAATTGTAGCAGAACCTTTAGAAAAAGGTTATGGATTAACATTAGGAAATTCACTAAGAAGAATTTTACTTTCATCTATAAGAGGAGCCGCGGTAACTTCTATTCAAATTGATGGTGTGTTACATGAATTTACATCTATAAAAGGTGTTAGAGAAGATGTAACAGATATAGTTCTTAACGTTAAATCTTTAGCATTAAAAAGCTCATCTGAAAGTACTAAAAAACTTATTTTAGACGCCAAAGGTCCTGGTGAAATTAAAGCCTCTGATATAACACCAGTTACTGATATTGAAATTTTAAATCCAGATTTAGTTATCTGTAACCTTGATGAAAATACACATTTTCATATGGAAATGAATGTTGGCACAGGTAAAGGTTACGTTCCAGCTGTAATGAATAAACCAGAGGAACCACCATTAGGTTTAATAGCAATAGACTCTTTATATAGCCCAGTTAAAAAAGTTTCTTTTTCTGTTAGCACAGCTAGAGAAGGAAAAGCTCTTGATTATGATAAATTAACTATGGAAGTTGAAACAAATGGTTCAATTTCAGCTGAAGATGCAGTTGCTTATTCTGCTAGAATTTTTCAAGATCAACTAAACATGTTTGTTAATTTTGATGAACCAGTTGAAGCTCCTATAAAAGAAGTGTCAACTGAACCAGAATTTAATAAGAACTTATTAAGAAAAGTTGATGAACTTGAATTGTCAGTACGTTCTATGAATTGCTTAAAGAATGATAACATCATTTACATTGGTGATTTAGTTCAAAAATCTGAAGGTGAAATGCTTAGAACACCTAATTTTGGTAGAAAGTCATTGAATGAGATTAAAGAAGTATTAACTGGCATGTCTTTATATCTTGGTATGGAAATACCTAACTGGCCACCAGATAATATTGCTGAAATGTCTAAGAAGTTAGAGGAACAGATCTAATGAGACACGGAATGGCCAATAAGAAGTTAAACAGAACTTCTGAACATAGAAAAGCTTTACTGAAGAATATGCTAAATTCTTTAATAAAATATGAACAGATTACAACGACACTTCCAAAGGCTAAATTCCTAAAACCCCAAGCAGACAAGATTATAACACTTGGAAAAAAAGAAACTTTACAAACTACAAAAATGTTAATGTCAAAACTACAAGATATTTCATCAGCAAATAAGGTTAAAAAAACTTTATCTAAAAGATATGCTTCTAGAAATGGTGGTTATACTCGAATAGTTAAGGCAGGTTTTAGATATGGTGACAATGCACCAATGGCAGTAATTGAATTTGTTGATAGAGATGTAGAAGCTAAAAGAGTTGATAGAAAGAAAAAAGACGTTTCAAAAGATAAAACTGAAGAGAAAAAATTAGCTACTGCTTAATTTTTATATAATAATATAACATCATGAAAAAGTCATTCAACGTTGATTCAACGTTTAACGATATGCGTATCGATAGATGGATTCGTAATAATCTTGGCAATTATCCACAAAGCTTAATTGAAAAAAGTTTAAAAAGTGGAAAAATAAAAATAAACACTAAAAAAGTAAAAAGCTCACATAAAGTTAAAACTGGTGATGTGATTAATATTTTTAATTTTGATTTTAAAGAAACTATAGTTCAAAAAACAATTAAATTTGTTCCTACAGAGGAGGTTATTAAGGAAAATGAGGATTTGATTATTGATAACAACGAAGATTTTATTGTTTTAAATAAGAGTGCAGGTATTTCGGTTCAAGGTGGAACTAAGTCTAAAAAAAATCTAGTAGATATTTTTGCTCGAAGTGAGATTTTTCAAAATACCAAACCTTTTTCAGTTCATAGATTAGATAAAGATACCTCAGGTGTTTTTATTATGGCTAAACATAGAGAGTCAGCCCAACTATTAACATCTCTCTTTAGACTAAGAAAAGTTCACAAAACTTATCTTGCCATTTGTCATGGAGAACTAGAGAAAGACTCTGGTGAATGGAATAATGATTTAACAAGGTATGATAATGATAAAGAAATAGTTGAAAAAGCTAGAACTCTTTATAAGGTTTTAGATAAAAATTCTATATGTAGTTTAGTTGAAATGAAACCTATAACGGGACGAAAACACCAATTAAGAAAACAACTTTATGCTGTCGGATGCCCTATTTATGGAGACCAAAAATATAAATTTAGTAATACTGACAAAGCAATTAATAAGAATTTAATGCTACATTCATATCAAATTAAATTTATGATAAAGGATAAGAAGTATACCTACACGGCTTTGTTACCTGATTATTTTAAAAAACTTTTAAAAACTAAAAGACTTAGACTTCCAAATTCTTAGAAAATTTATCAATAACGATATCTTTTAAATTCTCATAATTTTGGTTATTGATCATTTTAAGATTAGTCACACCTTTATCTGAAATACCACAAGGTATTATTTTTTTATAATTATTAAGATCATTATCAATATTGATTGCAAAACCATGATAAGCAATCCACTTACTCACTCTAACTCCAATTGCTGCAACTTTACTAATTTCATCATTATGCTTAATCCAAATTCCTATATTTTTAGGATCTCCAAAAGTTTTGATATTAAATTCTAATAAACTTTGAATAATTGTTTTTTCAATTAATGTAATAAATTTTCTAATATCTTTTTCTCTCTTTTTTAAATCGATAACAAAGTAGCAAATTAGTTGTCCTGGCCCATGATAAGTAATTTTGCCACCACGATTTGTTTTAACTAGATTTATTTCATTATTGAGAACTTCCTCTGATTTATAGCTAGTACCAGCGGTAAATACTTCTTCATGTTCAAGAATCCAAATTAGTTCATTATTTTTACCACTATTTATTTCAATCAGTCTATTTTCTAAGAAATTTATAGCATCTTGGTATTTTACTGGTTTTGTTGACTTTTTTATCTCTATCTTCATTTATAAATTGTATTATTCTTATTATACACTATTAGTGCAAAAATTGATTTATAGGTAAATTTATGTCTTTAATAAAAAAAATAAAAGATAAAAAAGTTAATTTTGAATTTAACAAAGAGTATATAAAAGTAGTTACTTCAAAGATTAGCAATAATGATGCTGAATTTATTACAAATTCTTTTAATGAAATGCATCCAGCTGATGCTGCTGATATTATTGAACACTTAAATCAAAGCGATAGAGAAAGTTTAATCAAACTTAATAAATTTAATATCGATCCTCAAGTTTTTATTGAATTAAATGAGGCAATACAATCTGAAATTATAGCCTATCTATCACCTGAAAGCATTGTTAGACTTTTAAAGAATCTTGAGTCTGACGATGCCATCACAATATTAGAAAATGTAGAAGAAAAAGATAAAAATTCTATATTAAGCTCTTTACCACCTAAAGATCGTTTCGCATTATTGGAAAGTTTAAGTTATCCAGAAGATACAGCAGCGAGAATTATGCAACGAGAATTTACAGCAATTCCAAGCAATTGGTCTGTAGGTCAAACGATAGATTATTTAAGAGATAATAAAGATTTACCTGAAGAATTTTTAGAAATTTTCATAATAGATGAGGATTTTAAACCAATAGGAACCGTTCCTTCTTCTAAAGTTTTAACTACTTCTCGAGAAACAAAAATGTTGTCTATTATGTCGGAATCTCAATTATTAATTCCTGTTGATATGGACAAAGAAGAAGTGGGCCATGTTTTTGAAAATTATAATTTAAATTCAGCTGCAGTTGTAGACAAAACTAATAAGTTAGTTGGAATGATCATGTATGATGATATTTTAACTGTCCTTAAAGAAGAAGCAGAAGAAGATGCTTTAAGATTAGCTGGGGTAGGAGATGAGGAAATTACAGATGGTGTTTTTAAAAAGACAAGACGTAGATTTAATTGGTTACTATTAAATTTATTTACTGCTTTTCTAGCAACATGGGTTATTAGTTTATTTGGTGCCACTATAGAACAAATGGTTGTGCTGGCATTTTTAATGCCAATTGTTGCTTCAATGGGTGGCAATGCAGGAATGCAAACTTTAGCTGTAACAGTTAGAACTTTAGCAACCAACGATTTAACTAAAAACAATTTTACACAAAATATTCTCAAAGAATTTAATATAGGTATTTTAAATGGAATTATTTTTGCAGTAATTAGTGCATTAATAGTTCAATTATGGTTTCAGGATAATTTACTTTCATTGATTATTTCTATGTCCATGATTATTACAATGATGGTAGCAGGTTTATTTGGAATTGTTGTACCCATTACTTTAAAAAAGATGAGCATAGACCCAGCAATTGCTTCAAGTGTATTTGTTACAACAATTACAGATGTTATTGGTTTTGTATCTTTTCTAGGAGTAAGTGCGTATTTTCTTTAAAAGTTATCTATAAGTCGAATACCACTTAAATAATAAGCAACAAATAATTTGAAATTATGTTTTTTAATTTTTTTACTCAAATTTATAAGATTTCTACATTCTAAATATTCAATCTTTATATTAAATTTTTTTATAAGATTATGAGAGGCTTTTTTAATTAAGTTTTTATCTTTAATATTTTTTTTGATCAATTTCTTTAATTTGAATAATTCACCAGCAATTGTTCCAGCTATTTTTAGATTATGAGCATTTAATAAAAAATTTCTCGTAGATAAAGCTGCTTTATTAGAGTCTCTGATAGTTTTACAAACATTAACTTTAGTTTTATATTTTTTCTCAATAAAATTACGTACTAAAAAGAATTGTTGATAATCTTTTTCACCCATCCAAATAATTTTTGGTCTTATTATGTTTGTTAAACGGTCTAAAACATCAATAACTCCTTCAAAATGACCTTTTCTAAATTTAGCACATAATATTTTTTGTGATTTTTTTAATAAAATTTTGTTCAGTTTTTTTTTACCATAAATCTGATCTACTGAAGGAATAAAAAGATAGTCAATCTTTAATTTCTTAAGAAGCTTAATGTCTTTATTAAGGTTTCTAGGATATGTTTTATAATCTTTTTTGCTGTTAAACTGTGAGGGGTTTACAAAAATACTTACTAGAGTTTTTTTACATCTTTTTTTGGAAATATTTATAAGTGAAACATGGCCTTTATGTAAGCCACCCATTGTAGGAACAAATCCTAGTCCTTTCTCTTGGGCTAGTGCCTTATTTAAATCAACTATCTTTCGTATTAATTTCATTTGTAATAATAGTATTAATAAGTAAAACATTTATATGATTAAACAAGCAATTATTCCGCTTGCAGGACTTGGAACAAGACTGCTACCTCTCACAAGTGTT
>JADHRH010000046.1 GCA_016777545.1 Candidatus Pelagibacter sp. | reverse complement strand
TAGTGTGTTAATAGCCCTTAACTGAAATGATGAATAAAAATGATTAATATCAATTTTAATTTCTTTAATGTATTCACCAGCTTTACAGGCTTCTAGTTTCCCTTGCCCAGTGAGATCAACATCAACCCAACCCGTAAATCTTTTCTCAAGATTCCATTCACTTTGACCATGTCTTACTAAAATTAAATGAGCCATTTGATATATTCTGATAACTGATAAAATAAATAAAATAAATAAGATTATTATGAATAAATTAAAATACTTTTTTAGAATTGGGTTTTATTCCTCAAATATCATATTGATAATACTTTATTTATACCCAGGGAGTATTTTTGGATGTTTTTTGTATAATGATTGTTATGTACAACCCCAAATTACTCAAGATTTTATAATTTCATCAAACCATTTCTATGCTTTTCTTTTACTTACAAGCTTAGGGGTACTTTCTTTTCATAATACTAAAAAGATTAATCTTTTAAGTGTTTATTTAATTCTATTATCAATTTTTTTAGAACTATTTCACATTATCATTCCAAATCGTGGATTTGAGATGAGTGATTTATTTGGAAATATTGTAGGTGTAATATTAGTTATACTTATCTATAAGATTGTAATTAGGTATGTCAAAACTTAAAAATCATTTTTTAATACTATTAATTATTTTTATAGCTGGCTGCTCCTCAATACCTCAAAATACCTCAAATAGTTGCTCAATTTTTAATGAAAGATATCTTTGGTATAAACATGCAAAGAAAACTGAACAAAAATGGGGAACCCCAATTTATATTCAGTTAGCTATAATTAAGATGGAGTCAGACTTTGATTGGCTAGCTAAACCGCCAAGGCAAAAATTATTTAAGATTATACCATTTAAGAGGCCCTCTAGTTCATTTGGATATTCACAAGCAGTAAAGGGAACTTGGGAGCAGTATAAAAATGAAACTGGAAATAAATTAGCAACAAGAACAAGGTTTAAAGATAGTGTTGATTTTATTGGTTGGTATACCGATAAAACTGAATCTCTTTTAAAAATTTCTAAGAAAGATGCCTTTAGACAGTATCTTGCGTATCATGAAGGGTGGGGTGGTTATAAAGATTATAAGAATAACCAGAAAGTTATAGGCTTAGCTAAAAAAGTAGAAAAACAATCTAATAAATATAAATCACAATTACAAGATTGCCAGAAAAGATTAAATAAAAATAAATATATTATATTTTAACGAAGTTGTTTTTTTAGCTCAATATCAACAGCATCAATTTGTTTAGTATTTTTTGCCAAAGTTAAATACATTACTGGAGTAACATATAATGTTAAGAAAGTTGATATTATCATCCCCCCCAAGATTGTTGATCCTACGGCTAGCCTAGAAGCTTCTCCAGCCCCAGGACCAATATTCCCAATCACTAACGGTATCATAGCAATCATAGTACTAACTGATGTCATTATTATTGGTCTAATTCTTAGGCGGCAAGCCTCTATCACAGCATGCTCTAATTTTTTTCCAGTAGTTCTAAGTTGGTTAGCATAATCAACAATCAAAATACTATTTTTTGTTGATATACCTATTAATATTACAAGAGCTATTTGTGAAAAAATATTAATTGAACTATTTAAAAATAGAATAAAAACTAAACCACCAAAAACTGCTAATGGAACAGTAAGTACAATAATGAATGGATGTATAAAAGAATTAAATGTTGCAGCCATTACAAGATAAGCAGTCAGCAAGGCTAGTCCAAAAATAATAAATATTTCATTGCTTGTTTCTTTTAATTCTTCAGACTCTCCCTTCCAAGTAATTTGGCTAGAAGGAGACAATTCTTCCATAGTATCTTCTAAATATTTAATTGCTTCTGTCAAAGTATAATTTTCAGATATGTCGGCAGAAATTGTAACTGCTCTTTGTCTATTATATCTAGATAAAACTTCAGCTGTTCCTTTCTCTTCAAAATCTACCAAACTAACTATTGAGACTAATTTTCCAGTTTTATCAGAACGTACAAATATTTTTGATAAATCTTCTTTATTTCTTCTATCTGATAAATATTGTTGTAAAATTATTGGGTATTCCTTACCATCTTTGCTAAAGGTAGTAACTCTTTTCCCCCCATAAAGCGTTTCTAAAGTTTTTCCAATAGTTTCAGTAGAAACACCAAGATCTTTTGCTCTATTTTTGTTTGTAATCAATTTTACTTCAGGTTTATTTTTAGAATAATCAGATTCAATTCTTGATAAATTTGAGTTTTTTCTCAAACTTCTGATGACTTCGTTTTGGAGTATTTCTAATTCTTCATAATTAGCTCCATATATAACCATTTGTATTGGTTTTCTAAAATTTGAAACTCTTATTGATTGAGGAGATATTGGAAAAGCTAATGCATTTGGTAAACTTACTATTTTTCCAATAGCCTCTCTCATTACAGTTTGACTATCTTTTTTTCTATTTTTCCATTCGTCTAATAAAGCTATTATAATAAAGCTATTATATGATGTGCTAGATCTTCCAAAGCCTGGCACTCTCATTATAAGCCTCTCATAAGGACTATCTTCAGCTTCAAGTAGTGGTAGTAATCTTTTTTCAATTTCCTTAGCTCTTTCTTGAGTATATTCAAATGAACTACCTTCATCTGTGGAGCCAATAATTAAATATGAACCTCTATCTTCAGTTGGTAGTAATTCTTTTTTTATAAAATTAAAAAGGAAGGCCGAAATTAAAATTATAAAAATTATAAAAATTGATATAGTTTTTTTCTTATTTAACCAAAATTCTAAAGTATTAATATAGAAACTAGAGAATGATTTAAAGGCACTATCAAATTTTGTTACTATAAAATTAGTCTTTGGTTTTTTGGTTAAAAATTTACTAGCCAACATTGGCGATAAAGTTAGAGCCACGAAAGACGAAACTACAATTGAAAAAGATAGCGCAATGGCAGTTTCTTTAAATAAAGTTCCTGCAATCCCTTTTATAAAAATTAAAGGCAAAAATACTGCTACTAAAATTAAAGTTGTTGCAATTATAGCAAAGGTGATTTGTTTAGATCCCTTATAAGCGGCTACTAAAGGGGTTTCTCCATTTTCTATGCGTGTGTAGATAGCATCCGTCATAATAACCGAGTCGTCCGTTATTATTCCAATTGCCAAAATAAAGCTTAGTAAAACAAAAATATTTATTGAAAGGCCAAATATATATAATCCAAGAAAAGACCCAATTAAACTAACAGGTAAAGCTATAGCTGGAACAATTACTGCTTTTAAATTTCCCAAGAATAAATAAATAATAATTACAACCAAAACAAATGCTACAATTAATGTTTTATATACCTCTTCAATTGCTGTACCAACATAAGTTGCTCTATTAAATGCAATTTCTAAATTTAAACCTTCGGGAAGATTTTTGTTAACTTCTATAATTTTTTTTTTTATTTGTTTAGACAACTCTAGAGTTGAAGCTCCACTTTTTGCATAGATACCTATTCCTACAGTTTTTAAATTTAAGGCATTTTTTCTTTGTGCAGTAAATAAAGTTTTTTCAGATACAGGTCCAAACTCTACAACTGCTACATCTGATAAAAGTATTATTTTTTGACCATTTTTTTTGATTGGTAATTGTTTAATTGACTCAACGCTCGTGTAAGATTTATCAATATTAAGATTAAGATCTTTATTGTCAGCCTCTAAAGTTCCAGCAGGTAAATTTAAGTTCTCACTTCTAAGGGCTCTTTCTACTTCTTGAATTGTTAAGTTATTTGCTGCAAGTTTTATAGGATCAATCCAAACTCTAACACTTAGTTCTCTTAAACCACCCACTAATATTCGGCCTACATTTTCAACACTTGAAAAAAGATCAACTAAATATCTTTCCGCATAATCTCCAAGCTCTAAATCACTCCATGTAGGAGATGATAAGGCAACCCACATCGTAGTTGTAAACCCAGCCGATTGTTTTAAAATTTGAGGTGGATCTGCTTCAGTGGGCAAATTATCAGCAACCCTTGATACTCGTTCTCTTACGTCATTTGCAGCATTATCTAAATCTATATTAGTATTAAATTCAATATTAATTCTACTTCTGCCATTTAACGAACTAGAATCTATATTTTTTATTCCTTCTGCACCTCCTATAACATCTTCAATTTTTTGAGTAACCTCTTGATCAATTATTTCAGCAGAAGCAGATTTGTAATCAACTTGAACTTGAACAACAGGAGGCTGAAGTCCATCAGGTAATTCTCTAACAGGTAATTCCCAAAAAACAAATATCCCAAATACTATTAGTATTAAAGACATAACCCAAGCAACCACAGGTCTTCGGATACTTATATCTGTAATGAACATATATTATTTAATAATTGGTTTTATTTCAGCATTAGGTCTGACTTTTTTTAATCCTTCAGCTACAATTTTTTCTTCCTCATTAAGTCCTTCAATTACTTCAATGTATCCTTTAGATCTATCACCAATTTTAATTTCTTCTTTTTTAGTTTTATTAGCATCGTCTACTTTATAAATATAAGCTTTATCACCCTCAACCATTACACTAGTGTCGGGTACGCCAATTGAATCTCTTAAATTGTATTTGATTGAAATTTCTAAAAGTGAACCAGGTAAAATTTCAAAGTTAGAATTATCAATTATTATTCTTGTACTTAAAGATCTTGTGTCTTCATTTATTCGACTAGCAACTGAATCTACCTTTCCAACAAAAATTTTATCTTTATAACCAGAAAATTTTACATCAACAATTAGACCCATTTTAATAAATGGAGAAAAAATTTCTGGAATATCTACATCACAATAAATTTTAGATGCATCTTCAATATTAATCAAAATAGAAGTTCTTGAAACCTCTAAATCTTCAGAGAAGTTTTTCTTGCCTAAAACTCCATCAAATGAAGCTATAATATTTCTATTTTTTAATTTTGCTACAACTTCTCCTTTTTTGACTTTACGATTAAAATCTATTGGAGTTAATATTTCATATTTTTCTACTTTATAAGATTTTGTTTGAAAAGATGTAGCAGTTCCAAAAGTACTAATCTTGTTTTCAAAAGGTATTTTTTTAACGATGTTTACAATTATTCCAGGAGGGGGTCTTTTACTAAATTTTTTTTTAAAATGATTTCCTATCATGGTTCTTCCAACGATTACTATTGTAATAATTAAAAAGAAGACAAGGATTGTAGTTCCGATTTTTGTAGATCTTTTCATATTTTAATTCTTTCCATATTCACTCCATGATCCGTCGTAAATATTAGGCATATATTTAATATCTATTAATGAATAAGCAAGAGCCAAAACTGAAGCGGTAACACCAGAACCACAAGTAAATACGATGTTTTTGTCTACATCATACCCTGTTGATTTAAACTTTTCATGAATCTTTTCTTTACTAATAAATGTATGATCTTTATTTATAAGTTCAGAGAAGGGCAGACAAAAAGAGTTTTTGATAGAGCCACTTCGCAATTCTTTTCTTGGCTCAGGAACTTTACCCTCAAATCTTTCTAAACTTCTTGCATCAATAACATTAAATTTATTTTCTAAAATATTTTTGTTAATTTGGTTTATATCTTTTACTAACTCTCTTTTTTCATTTGCAATATAGCTGGAGGAAATAATCTTAATTATATCACTAGTGGTTGCTCTATTTTCCTTAATCCATTTTTTTAATCCACCATCTAAAACATGCACTAATTCTGGATTATGACCAAAGTAGATAAAATTATACCAACATCTACATGAACTAATTACATCCGAATTATCATAGATGACTATCTGATCATCATTTTTAATTCCCATGCTAGACACAATATTTTCCCATGACTTAGCATCTGTTAACATATGAGGTAGATCGATATCTTTTTTAGAATTTTTATCTAGATCAAAAAAAATTGCATTTTTAATATGATTATTTTTATATTCATCAAAACCATTGCGCTGTGTTTGAGGCATATGCCATGAGCAATCAATAATTTTTACTTTATCTGAATTTTTTTCTAACCAATTTGTATCAACTAAAGACATATTATCTTTTTTCTAAATATCTCTGATGATATTCTTCTGCTGGACAATAATTTTTTAATAAAGAAGATTTTGTTACAACCCTTCCAGATAAATTTGAATTCATTTTTTTTAAAACATTTTCAGCAATTTCTTTTTGTTTGTCGCTTAAGTAAAATATTTCACTTCTATATTGTGTACCAAAATCTGGTCCTTGTGAATTTAAAGTTGTTGGATCATGAATTTCAAAGAAGAAGTCTAAAATCTTTTCATAAGATATGATTTTAGGATCAAAATCTAATTTAACAACTTCTGCATGATTTGTATTACCAGTGCATACCTCTTTGTAAGTGATCGTTTTGCTGTCACCCCCACAATAACCAACTTCAGTTTTAATAACTCCTTCAAGTTTACTAAACTTAATTTCTGGTCCCCAAAAACATCCTAATCCTAATACTGCTATTTCCATTGATTATCCTTTAATTTGATTTACAAATTATTCTTATGCTAACTAAAAATCAATTAGGTTTTTTGTACATGTTTCTATCTGTATGCACCTTTTCAGTTATGGATTTGCTTGTAAAATGGTCAAGTGACTACCCAACAGGAGAAGTTTTATTTTTTAGAGGCTTTTTTGGACTGCTGCCTACTTATTTTTTGATACCGAAAAATAAATTAAAAACTTTTTACACAACCGAAAGATCGAAAGAGCACCTATTTAGATGTCTTATGGGTTTAATGGCATTAATAGCAATAGTTGTTGCGTTAAGAGAACTTCCTTTAGCTGTAGTTGTTAGCCTTTCATATGCAGCACCATTATTTATTACAGTGTTATCAATTTTTTTACTAAGTGAGAAGGTGGGTATTTTTAGATGGTTAGCGGTCTTAATTGGATTTATAGGTGTTATTATAATTGCTGAGCCTGGCTTTAAGGGTATGAATTATCTTTATTTTCTTCCTTTAATATTTTGTATTGGAATGGCTTTTGTAACCATTACGATTAGAAAGCTATCTACAACAGAACCTATTTGGCTTATCTCAATTTTTTTCACAATTACTATTTCAATTGCTGGCTTGGCCACAATTCCAATGGGATGGAAAATGCCAAATTTTCAAGACTTTATTCTTTTAGCTTTAATTGGAGTAACAGGAGGTTCTGCAAATTTATTTTTAACTCAATC
>JADHRH010000045.1 GCA_016777545.1 Candidatus Pelagibacter sp. | reverse complement strand
TAAGTTTGAACTTTAAAGCCTTCTTTTTCAAGAGCTATACTTATACTTGTGAGTATATTTCTATCGTCATCAATAAGAGCTATTGTTTGAGTTTGCATATTCTACTTTAAAAATACTAAATTGTTCTAATTTAGGCAATGGAGATAAATTAATGAAGTATTCCCCAATTGTCCCCTGTATTCACGTCTACCGTCAATGGTGTTGAAAAAGTGTGTAAATCACTTTCTGTAACACTCGTCATTTCATCCTTGATTATTTCAGTTATATTTTTGACTTCTTTTACTGGAACCTCAAAAATTAACTCATCATGAATTTGTAATAATATTTTTGATTTATTATTTTTAATGCTTTCAAATTTTTTATTAAGTCTAATCATTGCAAGTCGCATGATTTCTGATGCTGATCCTTGAATAGGAGCATTAATAGCTGCTCTTTCTTGAAAATTTCTCACATTGAAATTTTTATCATTAATTCCATTAAAGTGAGATCTTCGACCAAAAATATTGGTTACATATCCACTTTTTCTGCAAAACTTAATTGTATTATCCATATAAATTTTTATTTCGGGAAATTTTAAGAAATAAGCATTTAAAAATTCATCTGCTTCATGATTTGAAACGTTGATTTGTTTTGCAAGTCCATATTGTGAAATACCATAAATTATTCCAAAATTAATAGCCTTAGCCTTCCTTCTCATGTCTTGGTCTACTTTTTTAATATTAACGTTAAATACTTGGCTTGCTGTAAGAGAATGAATATCTTCATTGTTATTAAACGCTTTTTTCAGCTCCTTAACTTCTGCCAAGTCAGCTAAAATTCTCATTTCAATCTGATTATAATCTGCAGATATTAATGTGAAGCCCTTTTCTGCTATAAAAGCTTTTCTTATATCTTTACCATCTTCTGATTTAATAGGAATATTTTGTAGGTTTGGATCACTGGATGCCAGTCTTCCTGTTGTTGTTGCTGCCAATAAAAATGATGTGTGAACTCGTTTAGTATTTGGATTAATGTGTTCAGGTAAAGCATCTGAGTAAGTGTTTTTAAGCTTGGACACTTGTCTCCAATCTAGAATTAATTTTGGAAATTCATGTCCTTTAAATGCTAAGTCTTCTAACACACTTGCATTTGTGGCAAAACTACCTTTTCTAGTTTTTTTAAGTACAGCAATTTTTAAATCATTATAAATAATTTCACCTAATTGTTTTGGTGATGCAATATTAAATTCTTTTTTTGAAATTTTAAAAACTTCTTTTTCTAGTTTACTTATTTTTTTTTCAAATTTTTCAGACAAAACCTTTAAAAATTTATTATCAATTTTAATTCCTTCAATTTCCATAAATGCTAGTATCTTAATTAAAGGTTTTTCAAAGATTTCATAAATATTAGTTAATTTCTCTAATTTTAAATTTTTACTAAATATTTTGTATAATCTGTAAGTAATATCAGCATCTTCAGCAGCATACTCCATTGCCTTATCTAGCTCTACATCACTAAAGTTTATTTCTTTTTTACCTGTACCAACAATTTCTTTAAATGAAATTGTTTTATGCTGTAGATGAATCTCAGACAAGGTATCCATATTATGTCTATTTTTTCCAGCATCTAATACATAAGACATCAGCATTGTATCCTCCATTGAATTCATATTTATTCCCTGTTTATACAATACAATAAAATCAAACTTAATATTTTGACCAATTTTTTTTACACTCTTGTCTTCTAAAAGTGGTTTGAGTTTTTTAATTACAGTTTCTTTTTTTAAACATCCTTTAAACTTATGACCAATTGGAATATAACAAGCCTTGCCAATTTTAGTGCTTAATGAAATTCCCACTAAATCAGCCTGATGTGCATCTAAAGAACTAGTTTCTGTATCAATTGCTAGCTCTCCAGCTTCTTCTGCTTCGTTAATCCACTCATCTATTTCTTTTTCATTAGTAATTAGATGATAATTTTTTTTACTTATATTTTGATGTTTTTTTTCAGGCTTTGTCTCTTTTGCTGTCTCTTCTAACAGTGGTTCTCCGTATGCAGAAATGACAGAACTAAGAAGTCTATTAAACTCCATTTCTCTTAAAAATTTATATAGTTTATCTTTATCAATCTTTTTTAAATGAAATTCCTCTAACTTTCTTTCAACAGGAGCATCCTTCATTAGTGTCACTAATTTTTTGCTAATTATCGCTTTATCTTTGTTCTCTATAAGTGTTTCTCTTCGTTTATTTTGTTTTATTTCTTGAGCGTTATCTAATAATTTTTCTAGGGTTCCATACTTATTAATCAGTTCTGCTGCAGTTTTTACACCTATCCCAGGTACTCCCGGAACATTATCGCTACTGTCTCCAGCTAAGGATTGAACATCAATAACTTTTTCTGGGCCCACTCCAAATTTAGTTACTATATCTTCAGGTGTTATAAATTTATTTTTCATAGGATCGAATATACGAACGTCTTTTCTATACAATTGCATTAAGTCTTTATCTGAAGAGACTATTGTCACCTTTGCACCCTTTGCTAAAATTTGTTCTACATAAGTGGCTATTAAATCATCTGCTTCATAATTTGGAAGATCTACAGATGGTAAATTAAAAGCAACTACAGACTTTCTTATGTATTCAAACTGTGGTGCTAAATCATCTGGGGCTTCTGATCTATTAGCTTTATAGTCTGAATAAATTTCATTTCTAAAAGTTTTTCTAGCAGCATCAAATATTACAGCAAAGTGTGTTGGTTTTTGAAGATTTTCATTTGATTTTGAATCCTCTAATAGTTTAAATAGCATACTGCAAAATCCACTAACTGCACCTACTGGAAGACCGTCACTTTTTCTAGTTAGGGGTGGTAATGCATAATAAGCTCTAAAAATGTAACCTGAACCATCTATTAAATAAAAATGATCTGTTTTTTTTATTTTATCCATTAAATAATATTATCTTAAATATTTTAAATACTATAAATGTATTACCACGCATGGAGCAAAAAAATATACTTTCTGTTAAAAATTTAAAAAAAATTTATTCAAACAAACAAGCTGGGGACAACCTTGCATTAAACGATTTAAACTTAGACGTGAAAGAAGGAGAAATTTTTGGCCTTCTTGGTCCTAATGGTGCCGGCAAAACAACATTTATAAATATTTTAGCTGGAACAGTGGTTAAAACAGCAGGACAAGTAAGTGTCTGGGGTTTTGACTTAGATAAAAACCCAAGACAAGTTAGAGCTTCGGTTGGAATAGTTCCTCAAGAAGTAAATCTTGATCCATTTTTTAGCCCAAGAAAATTATTAGAATTACAGGCTGGCCTTTATGGAATTAAAGAAAAAGACAGAATTACAGATACAATTCTAAAATTGGTGTCCTTAGAAAAACAAGCTAACAGCTATGCTAGAAGTTTATCTGGTGGAATGAAAAGAAGATTATTAATGGCTAAAGCTTTAGTTCATCAGCCACCAATAGTTATTCTAGATGAACCTACGGCTGGTGTTGATGTGGAATTAAGACAAAATTTATGGAAAAATGTAAAATTATTAAATGAACTTGGTGTAACAATCATTTTAACAACTCATTACCTCGAGGAGGCTGAGGAAATGTGTGGAAGAATAGCTATATTAAATAAAGGAAATATTGTTGCCCTAGACAGCACTAAGAATTTATTAGATAGAATTCAAACCAAAAAAGTAACCTTTAAAACTGATATAAAGATAAATATTAACGATGATGATCTAGAATCTTTAAAAATAGTTTCACACTTAGATAATGAAGTTTGTGTTTCTTATGAAAAAAGTAAAATTAATATGGAAAAATTAATTAATTTAATTAAGAAAAATAACGTCAAAATTATAGATATTTCAACTGACGACGGTGATTTAGAGGATGTTTTTTTAAGATTAATAAAAAACTAGATTATCACATTAATAAATAGTAATTTATGAATATGGATCTATTAAAAACAAATACAATTCAAAAAGTATTAAAAACATTTATTCTAATTTTTATAGGAACAATGGCTTTAACTATTTCAGCTAAATTAAAAATACCATTTTATCCTGTGCCTATGACAATGCAAACTTTTGTAGTTCTTTTTTTAGGAATTGCTTTCGGGTATAAAATTGGCCTGGCATCTGTAGCTGTTTATCTTCTGGAGGGTATTCTAGGTATGCCTGTATTTTCTAACTCACCAGAAAAAGGTATTGGAATAGTTTATTTTACTGGTCCAACAATGGGATATTTAATTGGATTTTTATTTGCTTCTTTTTTTGCAGGCTATTTAAATCTTAATAAAAATATTTTTATAATTTTTGGAAAATTAATATTTTCTGTTTCTGTAATCTATGTATTTGGAGCTATTTGGTTGGGAACTTTAATTGGATGGGATAAACCAATTCTTCAATTAGGAGTGACACCATTTTTATTAGCTGAATTATTTAAAATTTGCTTATTGGCTATATTGGCTAAAAAAATTATCAAATTTAGAAAATTTATCTAGGGGATCTTTTAGATAAAATTCTTTGTAACGTTCTTCTATGCATTTTGAGTCTTCTAGCAGTTTCAGATACATTTCTATTGCATAATTCAAAAACTCTATGAATATGTTCCCACTTAACTCTATCAGCTGACATAGGGTTTTCTGGTGGTTCAGCTTTTTTCTCTGGATCAGCTAGTAATGCTTTTTCAACATCATCTGCATCTGCTGGCTTTGCTAGGTAATCAATTGCACCTTCTTTAATCGCAGCAACAGCCGTTGGAATATTTCCATATCCTGTTAACATTATAATTCTACTACTTGGATTAGAAATTTGAATTTGCTTTACTACTTCAAGCCCATTTCCATCAGCTAGTCTTAGGTCGACAACTGCAAAAGCTGGTTTTTTTTCTTTAACAGACAGTATTCCTTTTTGTACACCCTCAGCTTGAAAAACCTCAAATCCCTTTTTTTCCATGGCTCTTGCAAGCCTGTCTCTAAAGGGGTTGTCATCATCAACGATTAATAAGGATTTATTATCAAAATCACTTAATTTTTTTAAATTAGCTGCTTCAACCATATTATTAATATGGTGCCTTATCTCATAATTTCAACACCCATTATTTGCTTTACATTAATTAACTATTACCTTAATTGCATGATTTATATGAAAGTTTTTAAGTATTTAAGAACTTTTTTTTATTAAATTTTTTTTGGGGACATATGAAATGCAAAAATTTAAAACAGTTGATGAGCTTATAAATCAACTAAAACCGGAAAAGCCTATTTATTGTATTAGAAAAAAATCTATACAGTCTGCTTCTACTTATTTTAGAAATAAATTTCCTGGTAAAGTTCTATATGCTGTTAAAACTAACTCACATCCTGAGGTTTTAAAAACAATAGTAGAAAGTGGAATTGAAAACTTTGATGTAGCCTCTGTTCAAGAAATTAAAGACATAAGAGCTATCTCCCCTGATGCAAAATGCTCATACATGCATACTGTTAAGAGTAGAGAAAGTATTAAGGAAGCTTACTTTAACTATAATATTAAAGCTTTTTCTTTAGATACTAAAGATGAATTAATAAAAATTATTGAAGCAACCAATCAAGCAAAAGATCTTGAACTATTTGTAAGAGTTGCTGTTTCAAATGAACATGCTCAAATAGATCTATCTAAAAAATTTGGTGTTTTAACCTCTGAAGCTACTGGTTTATTAAGACTAACAAAACAATATGCAAAAAAAATTGGCTTAAGTTTTCACGTTGGCTCTCAATGTATGCACCCAATTTCTTATGCAAAAGGAATTGGAGAGATTGGAAACATAATAAAAAAAACAAAAATTATTCCTGATTACATTAATATTGGTGGTGGATTTCCTGCAATCTATCCTGATTTAGTACCTCAACCTTTAGAAAATTATTTTGAAGAAATAAAAAAAAGTTTAACTAATTTAGAGCTAGAAAAACTTCCAGAATTATTATGTGAGCCTGGAAGAGCAATAGTTGCAGAAAGTGGTTCTACAATTGTCAGAGTAAATCTTAGAAAAAAACAAAAGCTTTATATAAATGATGGAACATACGGAACTCTTTTTGATGCTGGCACACCAAATATGGTTTACCCATCTCGTTTAATTAAATCTAGCAAGATAATATCAAAAAAATTAACTGCTTTTGATTTTTATGGCCCCACCTGCGATAGCATGGATTACATGAAAGGGCCATTTTTACTTCCAAATAATATTAAAGAAAATGATTATATTGAACTAGGTCAGCTTGGAGCCTACGGTCTAACTTTTAGAACTCAATTTAATGGTTTTTATTCTAATGAGATTTATGAAGTAGAAGATGAGCCAATAATGACCATGTATGGTAAAGACAGCAATAAGGCTATACTAGTTGCCTAATGTCAGAAAACAAAAATTTAACTCATAATAGCAAAAAAAGCTTCTTACAAAATCCAGTTGAACACATAGATATTACATCGTTTGATGCAAGAAAGATAATTTCCTCAATGGAAAAAATGTCTTTTGTTTCAAGAGAAACAGCAAATGCAGCCAACATTTTTAATGAAATGATTCAAGATAAGGATTGTACAATTTTTTTAACACTTGCTGGCTCAACTTCTGCTGCGGGATGTATGAATATTTATAAAGATTTAGTTAAATACAATATGGTTGATGCAATTATTGCTACAGGAGCTTCAATAGTTGATATGGATTTTTTTGAAGCTTTAGGCTTTAAACATTATCAAGGCTCACAATTTCAAGATGACACTGAATTAAGAAAAAATTATATAGATAGAATTTACGATACATATATTGATGAAGATGAATTACAGGAATGTGATCAAAAAATATGTGAAATAGCAGATACACTTGATCCTAGAAGTTACACATCAAGAGAATTTATTTATGAAATGGGAAAATATTTAAAGAAAAATTCTAAAAAAAAAGATTCTTTAATTGAAACAGCATATGACAATAATGTTCCCATTTTTTGTCCTGCATTTACAGACTCAAGTGCTGGTTTTGGATTGGTCACTCACCAAGAAAATAATCCTAAAAACCATATTACGATAGACTCTATTAGAGAGCTTCGTGAATTAACTGAAATAAAGATTCAATCAAAAGGATCTGGCTTATTTATGATTGGTGGAGGAGTACCTAAAAACTTTGTTCAGGATACTGTTATCTGTGCTGAACTTTTAGGAAAAGAGGTTGAGATGCATAAGTATGCAGTTCAAATTACAGTAGCAGATTCT
>JADHRH010000044.1 GCA_016777545.1 Candidatus Pelagibacter sp. | reverse complement strand
AAAAAAGAAAATAATTTAAGGGGAGCATTTTAAGTTTAAGGATAGTCCAAAAAAACCGGGAGCTAAAGATGGCTAAGATGGACTATCTAAGTTTAAAGATACCATGGCCTTAAATAAAATGCATTAATCAATTTTTTTAAATATAATGAAAATAAAGGATTTATGAAAAAAAAAGGTCACACCCCTATAACTAGAGTTAAAAATCCAGAACCCCATATATCAGATCCTGACTGGATCATCTGGGCTGCTTGGGCTGACCGGATTACCTTTGAGGAAATAGAACAAAAAACTGGAAAGACAGAAGGTGAAGTAATCAAGATTATGAGGCGTTCTATAAAGCCTGTTTCTTTTAGATTGTGGAGAAAAAGAGTTAATCAAAAAAGTATTAAACATAGAAAAAAATTTGAATACTCTAGAAAAGAAATTACTAGTAAAATTAAAAAGAATGATTATTTATAAAATATGAAAAATGTAACTATTTATACAGGTCCACTTTGTAATTTTTGTGATGCAGCAAAAAGATTATTAGCTAGAAACAACGTTGAATATAAAGAAATTAACATTGCAACAGTAGATGGTGCCATGGATGAAATGATTACTAAAGCTAATGGAAAAAGAACTATTCCACAAATCTTTTTTGATGATAATCATATTGGTGGTTACGATGATGTTAGAGCTCTTGAAAAAGAAAATAAATTACTAGAACTTTTAAAATAAACTAGTTTTTAGGTTTAAAAGTCAGACAAACACCATTATTACAATATCTTTTACCAGTTGGTTTAGGCCCATCTTCAAAGATATGACCATGATGACCACCACATTTCTTACAATGATATTCTACTCTCTCGTACCCTAATAAAGTATCTGTTTTAGTTTCAAATGCATCAGGTAGTGATTGATAAAACGATGGCCAGCCTGAACCACTTTCATATTTGGCATTTGAGTCAAATAATTTTTCACCACAATTAGCACAGTGATAGCTTCCTTCTCTCTTCTCGTGATTTAATTCACTTGTACCAGGCGCTTCTGTACCATCTTCAAATAAAATTAATTTTTGTTCAGCTGTAAGGTCTTTGTTAATTTTTTTTGTCATGGTTTATTCTAATACTCTTAAGGGTTTACCTGCAACACATGCCTCTAATCCTTCAATCATCTGTGTATAAAATATACTATAATTTTCTGCTGTTACATAGCCAACATGTGGCATCAACAATGCATTTGGTAAAAATCTTAGTTTGTTACCTTCTGGCAGAGGTTCTTTTTCATAAACATCAAGTCCTGCTCCAGCAATAACATTGGTTGATAATGCTATAATTAAATCATCTTCATTAATAATTGATCCTCTAGATGTATTAATTAAAAAAGCAGTTTTTTTCATTGAGTCTAATTCTTTTAGTTTTATTAACTCTTTATATCTTTCTCCACCTTGCACATGGATCGATAAAAAATCAGAATTTTGAAATAGATCTTCTTTACTGCATGGAAGGACACCAAGTTCTTTACAGGTATCCAAGTTTAAATTTTCACTCCAAGCCATAACTTCCATGCCAAAAGCTTTAGCAATTTTAGCAACTTGTGAACCAACTCTTCCAAGTCCAACTAACCCCAAAATCTTTCCTTTAAGCTCAAACCCAATAGTGGTTTGCCAGTAACCTTGGTACATGTTGTCAATTTCTTCTTTAAAATTTCTAGCTAACCCTAAGATTAAACCCCAGGTTAATTCTGTTGTGCCTGCAAAATCAATGTCAGTACCACACACAGTAATTTTTCTCTTTTTAGCAGCAGCTAAGTCTATTGCTTTATTTCTTGAACCACTGGTAATGATATATTTAAGGTCATTTAAATTATCGATTAAATTTTTAGTAATAGGAGTTCGCTCTCTCATTATCAATAATGCTTCAAAGTCTGATAATTGCTCTATGGCATCTGCTTCATCTTCAAAGGGTTCACTGAATATTTTAAATTCATATTTGCCAGATAATTTTTTTAAATCAACAAATTCGTGAGACACGTTTTGGTAATCATCTAAGATAGCAACTTTAAGCATTTTTAATCTTTCTGTTTGATAAAAGAATTCCTGTTAAAATAAATATTGCGCCCAACATATGATAAAACATAAATTTTTCATTAAAAATAATCATTGCCATAATTGCACTTAAAATAGGCATCATATGTAAAAAAACACCTGCTCTGTTAGCACCAATTAAAGCAACTCCCTTTATCCAAAAAATAAAAGAAGCAAGACCTGGAAATAGAACTACATAAAATAAAATCATGTAAAAGTTTTGATTTAAAACAATTCTAAAGCCCATTTGATACTCTATAAAGTAAATTGGTATTAAAAAAATAAAGCCAAATGAAATTACTACTTCTAGTAAACCTAGTTGAGATAGTTCGTGTTTTTTTTTCTTTAAAAGAGCTGAATAAGTAGCCCAAGAAAGCATTCCAAAAACCATCGTGATGTCACCCTTGTTAAAGTCTAAATTCATTAATATTCCAAGATTTGCTTTGGTTATAATTAAAACAACTCCAATAAAAGAACATGTAACGCCCATTATTTGAAAAGTATTAGTTTTTTCAATTTTTAAAATTGAAGAAATGAAAATGATCATCACTGGTATTGTTGATATCATCAACACTCCACTGATTACTTGCGTAAAGTTTAAAGAATAATAGACAATTGAATTAAAGATAGTGACGCTCGTTATTCCAAGAATTGTGTAATATTTATAATTTTCTAAAATATAACTTCTTTTGTTAAATAGTTCTTGAATTGTAAATGGAGCTAAGATCAACCAAGCAAAAAGCCATCTATAAAAATTTAATGAAAATGGAGGTACTTGATATTGACTAGCAAATTTTCCAACTAAAAAATTTCCTGACCAAAATAAAGCTGCTAAAAATAAAAAAATATAAGCAACATTATTTTTATTTATCACTTAGCTAAACCTAAGAGAGCTATATGGCTTTAAATCTAAGTTTGTATTTTCTTCAGCAATCATTCCAGAGATTATTTTCCCTGAAATAGGTCCTAATGTCCATCCTAAATGATGATGACCAAAGCAATAAAAAACATTTTTATATTTTTTTGAAGGTCCTATTACAGGCAAGTAGTCTGGTAATGTAGGTCTAAAACCAAGCCACTCATCTTCATGTTCGGGTAAATCACCCATCATGTATTTTGCATTATTAATTAAATTTTTAACTCTTGATTTTGATAATGGGTTGTCTAATCCACCAAATTCAACCGTACCTACAACTCTAAGTCCCTGTTCCATCGGTGTAATACCAAATCCTCTATTTTGGAAAATTACGGGTCTACTTAAAAGATGATCGCAATTTTTAAAATGCACATGATACCCTCTTTCAGTATCTAGAGGTATTTTTTCATCTAAATTATCTGTTAATTTTTTTGAAAATGAACCACAGGCAATAACAATTTTATCAAATAAAAAGCTTTGCGTTTCAGCTTTTATAACTGGCTTTTCATCATTAAAATTTATGTCTTTAATATTCATTTTTAAAAACTTACCCCCCTTTTTCAAAAAAAGATCATAAAGTTTTAAAAGAATTTTCTTAGGGTTTCTCGCATGTCTGCCATATTGATAATAAACACCTCCATGATAGATAGGTTTTATATTCGGTTCTAAGTCATGAATTTCTTTTGGAGTAATTACTTGTTGATCAACCCCCAGTTCATTTCTAACTTTAATCTCTAGTTCTCTGCTTTTTAAACTTTGATCGTTCCAAATATATAAGATACCTTTTTTTTCAACCAATCCTCCAAGCTCTACTTCATCAAATAATTCATCATAAGCAGGTAAGGCTAAATCTAAAATTTGATGCATGTTTTTAGCAGTATGCATCATTCTTTTTGTAGTACAGTTTCTTATAAATTGTAAAAACCAAGGCATCATTTTTGGAACATAGTTCCATTTTAAAGCAAGTGGACCTGTAGAACTTAAAAGCATTGCAGGGACATCAGTTAATACATCAGGTCTATTTATAGGAACAGATGCATATGGAGAAAAGTGACCTGCATTACCGTAGGATGCAGCAGGACTTCCTGGTTCATCTCTATCAAAAATTGTTACACTAAAACCTTTTTTTTGTAAAAATAAAGCATTCGAAATACCTTGTATACCAGCACCAACAATTCCAATTTTTAAATTTTTTTCCATGACACTTTATATAATTCTTAAAATTAAATATTCTCGCGACAAATTCGACAAGTAAAACATTAAAATACTTACGCTATTAGCTGTTTATGATTAATTTTAGCACTCATAACAATTGCAAATCCAATCATGGTTGCAAGCATTGAAGACCCTCCATATGACATAATTGGCAGGGGAGATCCAACGATAGGCAGTAAACCTAAAACCATTGACATATTTACTGTTACATAAAAAAATATTGCAGACCCATAGCCGTAGCAAAAAAGTTTAGCAAAATAACTCCTCGAGATTGCACCAATTCTTAATACTCTATAAATAATGATTATATAAATTAACAATAAAACTAGAGAACCTAAAAAACCTTTCTCCTCAGCAAATAAAGTGAAAATGAAATCTGTATGTTTTTCCGGTAAAAATTCTAAATAACTTTGAGTGCCTTTTAAAAAACCTTTGCCAGTTAAACCTCCTGATCCAACTGCTATTTTAGATTGAATAATTTGGTAACCTGCACCTAGAGGATCCCTATCTGGATTAAGAAAAGTCAAAATTCTAAGCTTTTGATAAGGTTGTAAAAAAGCAATGGCAAAAGGCATTGAAATTAATAAAGTTATAAATGAATAAACAAAATATTTAATATTAATTCCTGCAAGCCATATGACAACTAATCCACTTAAAGCAATTAAAATTGAAGTTCCCAAATCAGGTTGAGTAATAACAAGCATGATTGGTAAAATTAAAATTACCAAAGCAACAAACATAACTTGAAAACTATTAACTTTATTCAATTGTATACGGTGATAATATTTAGCAAGGCATACTATTATTGCAATTTTCATTAATTCAGATGGCTGTAAATTAATAAAATATAAATTGATCCATCTTTGTGATCCTGAAGCTTTAATGCCATACAAGGAAGCCCAGACTAGAAAAAATAAAACTACAATATAAAAAAAGTAAGCAAAGTAATGCCAAAATTTAATATTAAAAAATGACATAAAAATCATCATTGTGAAAAAAATTAAAAATTTTGAAATATGACTTTTGCTATGAAATAAGATTTGCCCCCCATCGGTTGAGTACATGGACAAAGCACTAATTAACCCAAGCAATAAAATACAAATTAACAAAATGTAATCAAAATTTCTTAATTTTTGAAAAAAAGTGGGTTGTGTATTAAATGAATTGTATTGCATTTATATTTTTAAATCATTTTGTTTAGTTTGTTTCTCTCTTAGCTCATGTCTATCTATAATTAATTTAAACAGTTTTTTTGCAATCGGTGCAGCAGCTGAACTACCTGATCCACCATGCTCTATAACAATACTTAATGCGTATCTTGGATTCTTATATGGACCAAACGCTATATATAAAGCATGATCCCTCTCATTGTATGGAATTTCAGAGGTACTTAAATCAAGTTCTCTTTCAGCTTCAGTTATTCTTTTAACTTGTGATGTTCCTGTCTTTCCAGCAAATTGGTATTTGGGATCTTCGATACGTGAATTGTAAGAAGTCCCTCTGACTTCATTTGTAGATGCAAATATCGCTTCACGAACTAAGTTTATATTTTTAGAACTTTTAAATAAAGTTTCATGTTCCTTTTTATCTAAAAACCCTAAAAGTTCTTCTGTTGTATCTTTTAATCCACTGTCTTTTTTATTTAATTGTTTTCTATTTTCATTCATTATGAATCTAATTTCATCTGCAGTTTTGCTATTCTCTTCTACTATTATTTTTGGATAGATCTTAAATCCTCCATTTGCAAGCTGAGCTGTCATTTGACATAATTGTAGAGGTGTTGTTTGAGTATAACCCTGTCCAATACCTGTGATTAATGTTTCACCTATAACCCAACCTTTTCCTAAATTATTTTTTTTCCATTTAGTGTCAGGAATTAACCCTTTTTTCTCAATACTAAATGTTTCATTTAAAACTTTTTCACCAAGGCCAAATTTTATAGATGTTTCTTTTAATCGATCTACTCCAAGTTTTCTCGCAATCTCATAAAAATATGTATCACAAGACTGCTTCATTGCACTCTTTAAATCTACAATGCCATGTCCTTTTTTTTTCCAACAATGATAAGTTTGTCCATACATTTCAATTTTTCCTGTACAGTTAACTTTGAAATTTTCATCAATAATTTTATTTTCTAGTGCTGATAAAGCTACCATTGGTTTGAATGTTGAGCCTGGTGAATACAAACCAGATAAAGTTTTATTAACTAATGGTTTTAATGGATTGTTTCTAATTAACTGCCAGTCATCTTGATTAATTCCAAAAAGAAATAAATTAGGGTCAAATGATGGTGATGACTGCATAGCAATTATATCACCCGTATAAATATCCATTACACTTATTGAGCCAGCTACACCTTTTAAAAGCTCATTACAAAACTTTTGAATTTCTGTATCTACTGTCAGTTTAATTGTTTTGCCATTTAATCCATCGGTATGATCAAGTTGGCTAATTCTTTTTCCATAGGCATTAACTTCATACCTTTGGATACCATTCGTACCAATTAATTCATCTTCAAAAGTTTTTTCTAAACCATTTTTTCCCACTTTGAGACCTGGTACATGTGTACTTCTTATAATTTCATTATTTAGAATATCTTTTTCACTCGCTTCACTAACATAGCCCAAGACATGTGTATAACTTTCACTAAAGGGATAGTTTCGTGATACAGATAGAACTGGTTTGGCTCCTACTAAATCGTGCAAGTAATAATTGACTTTTGTAAACTGCTCCCATGTTAAATTTTTAGAAATGATTATAGTTTCCCAAGGTTTTTGTTTATTTTTTTGGTCTATTATTTTTTTAAAATCATTATTACTAATATTTAAAATTTCTTTTAACCTTACCATCAAATATTTAAAATCTTCTACCTCCTCAGGAGTAACATGAAGTTGATATACTTTTAAATTACCAGCAATAACATTTTCAAAATAATCTAAAAACTCACCTCTAATTGGAGGTAATTTCCATTCACGTAATCTATTTTTGTCAGATAGAGTTAAATATTTTTTATTCTCTGTAATTTGTAATGAAAATAATCGAGCTATTATTCCAGTAAATACAATAATCTTAGCAGCACCAATAATAAACATTCTTCTATGAATGGTATGAACTTTTTTTACACCAAAATCT
>JADHRH010000043.1 GCA_016777545.1 Candidatus Pelagibacter sp. | reverse complement strand
ACTTTGCAGTAGATTAAAAAATATTATGACATTGAAAGAAAAAATAGAAACTAACTATAAAAATTCTCTAAAATCAAAAAATAAGGTTGAAATCTCAACCTACAGGTTAATTTTATCTGGAATAAAAGATCTTGATATTGTCAATCGATCTGGAGCCAACATAAAAGAAACAGACGATGATGATATAAAAAAACTTTTAAAGAAAATGATTAAGCAAAGAACCGAATCAATAGAGATCTATAAAAAAAATGAGAGAATGGATTTGTTAGAAGTTGAGCAAAATGAATTTGATCTTTTATCTAGTTTTTTACCACAGCAGTTAAGTGATGAAGAAACTAAAAAAATATGTGTAGATACAATAAGTAAATTGGGTGCTGCATCAATTAAAGACATGGGTAAAGTAATGGGTGAATTAAAGAAGTCATACCCTGACAATCTAGATTTTGCTAAAGCTGGACCTTTGCTAAAAGAACTATTAAATAAATAATGAAATACCCAAAAGAGTATTTGGATGAAATTAAAACTCGTTTAAAGGTTTCGACAGTTGTATCAAAGTCTGTCAGTCTAAAAAAAAGAGGCAAAGAATTTGTAGGTTTATCACCCTTTAAAACTGAAAAAACACCTTCATTTACAGTTAATGATGAGAAGGAATTTTATCATTGTTTTGCAACATCGGAACATGGAAATATTTTTGATTTTGTAATGAAAACTCAAAATTTGAAATTTGGAGAAGCGGTAAAATCATTAGCAAATCTTGCAGGTATGAGACCTTACACATTTTCAAAGCAAGATGAAGAACGTGAAAAAAATTGGCAAGAATATTGCTCAATCTACAATCAATATGTTCAATTTTATCATGATGAAATTTTAAAAAATGAAAGCTTAACTATTGCAAGAGACTATTTAAAAAAAAGAAACCTTAGTAAAGATGAGGTTAAAAATTTTAAAATAGGTTTTGTTGAAAGAAACTCAAATTTTTATGAAAAATTAAAAGATGAGTTTAGTGAAAAAGTTTTAGTTGAAAGTGGTCTTTTTTATTTAGATGAAAAAAAGAATACATACGTTGAAAGATTTCGAGATAGAATAATATTTCCAATTAACAATATTTCAGGTCAACCTATTGGATTAGGAGGAAGAACCATTCAGGAAAATAGTTATTCAGCAAAATATATTAATTCTCCTGAAACACCTTTTTTTAAAAAGGGTTCTAACTTATATAATTTAGATTTAGCTAGAAGATTATCTAATAAAATAGATCATGTATATTTAGTTGAGGGATATATGGATGTAGTTGGTTTAAGTAAAAATGGAATTGAAAATGTTGTGGCAAATCTTGGAACTTCTTTAACAGATCGACAAATTTTAATGCTTAACCAATTCTTTGAAGATATCATTATTTGTTTTGATGGTGATGAAAGTGGATATAAGGCAGCGCTTAGAGCAGCAGAAAATTCAATTAAAGAGTTACAACCAGAAAAACAAATCTCGTTCCTTTTTTTACCAGATGGAGAAGACCCTGATAGTTATGCAAATAAAAATGGTAAAGCAAATTTTATTGATTTTACAAAACAGGCAAAAATTTCAATTCATCAGTTTATATTTAACCATTATAAACAACAAACTGATAACAATCCTTCATCAATGGCTATTTTTGAAAAAAAATTAAGAGCTATTGCTGCAACTATTAAAGATGATTTCATAAAAAAATATGTACTAGAGTTTTTCTTGGAGAAAATTTCATCCTTAACCCCACATAGCAATATTGGAAAAAAACAATTTTATACTAAAAAAGTTAAATCATTACAGTCTACTCAAAAACACTTTAACGAAAGTAAATTATTGAGCGGTGTTGAGCTTAAAGAATTTTCATTGCTTTATTTAATAATGAACAACTTGGATTTATTTCAAGAAAATATTCACATGATTGAAAATATAAATCTATTTAGTGAAGAAAATAAATTAATCCTTGAAACTTTGATAACTAAACTAAAGAGTGGAGAAAAACTTACCTTAGATCAAATTCCAATTGACCCTCAATTAACTGAAAAAATCTTTAAATTTGCCTCAATAAAACATATTCTAAATAATCACCAAAATGATCAGAATAAAATGTTTGAATTATTAGACGAAGTTTCTAGAGACCTCAAAAACTACGATTTAGAGTTTAGGATTGAAGAGCTCGAGTCGAAGTTCTCTAAAGATTTAAGTGAAAGCACTTTCAACGAAATAAGAGAGCTAAAAAAACAAAAAAACATCAATTAAATCCTTCAAAAAATACGTGGATTTTTCTCAAATTGGGCTTATATAAGTCTTCTCAAATATACTATTGTGGAAAGAATAATTACAAAATCATTTGCTAGACTTATGGGTCGTGGAACCCATAGAGGATTTATAACTTTTGATGAGCTAAATAAATCATTAGGTAAAAGAAATCTTTCAGACGAAAATTTAGAACAAGCCTTCATGCACATTCTTGATGAGAGTGTAGCATTGGTTGAAAAAAAATCTGACTTTAAAGTTTTAAGAAAAAAAGAAAATTCATCTAAAGAAGAAGGTAAGACAATTGAGAAAAGTGATGACCCTATAAGAATGTATTTAAGAGAGATGGGTGGAGTAGAACTCTTGTCTCGTGAAGGTGAAATTGCAATTGCAAAAAGAATAGAAGCTGGAAAAGATGTAATGCTTATCGCATTAGCACAAAGTCCAATTACTGCACAACAATTTGTAGAGTGGGATGAAAAACTTCAAAGTGATGAAATATTAGTTAGAGAAATTATTGATATTGATACTAACTACATGGAAGATGAAAATACAGGGCCAAGTGCTAAACAAAGAAATTCTGGGGAAACTGATAAAAATGAAGAGAATAATGGAGACGATGATGAGTTTAATCCAACGCTTGCAGCAATGGAAACTGAAATCAAACCAAAAGTTTTAAAAACTGTTAATACTTTAACAAAAGAATATGCAAAATTAATCAAGTATCAAAAAGAAAAACTTGATTGTATTTTAAACGCAGTAAGTTTCTCAGCTGCTAAAGAAAAAGGACATGATAAAATTGTAAGTGATATTTTAGAAAATATTAAATCATTACAATTGTCACCCTCTGTATTAGAGGAATTGGTTCAAAAACACTATGTGGAAAATAAAAAAATTGTTTCACTAGAAGGAAATCTTCTAAGGTTGGCAATGGATCAAAAAATTCCAAGAAATGAATTCATTAAGTTTTATATTGGCAATGAAATTAACCCAAATCTTAAAAAGTTCTTGGATACTAACCCCATGTGGAAACAGTTTTTTTCAAAAAATAAAGATGAATTTAAAAACATAAGAGAGAGATTAATTGAGATTAGTCATAAACTTGGAATTTCAGTAACTGATTATAAAAAAATAGTTAGCAGAGTTCAAAAAGGTGAAAAAGAATCTAGAATTGCAAAAAAAGAAATGGTTGAAGCAAACTTAAGATTGGTAATTTCAATTGCAAAAAAATATACAAATAGAGGACTTCAGTTTCTAGATCTTATTCAAGAAGGAAATATCGGTCTTATGAAAGCTGTAGATAAATTTGAATACAGAAGGGGCTATAAATTTTCAACATATGCCACTTGGTGGATTAGACAAGCAATCACTAGATCTATTGCTGACCAAGCTCGAACGATTAGAATTCCAGTTCATATGATTGAAACTATAAATAAAATTGTAAGAACCCAAAGATTAATTTTAAGTGAGTTTGGTAGAGAGGCTACGCCTGAAGAACTAGCACAAAAATTAAGAATGCCTTTAGATAAAGTTAGAAAAGTTTTAAAAATATCAAAAGAACCAGTATCTCTTGAAAAACCAGTTGGAGATGAAGAGGATAGTAGTTTAGGTGATTTTATTGAAGATACAAAAGCATTAGCACCTTTAGAACAAGCTATTAAATCTAATCTAAGTGAAGCTACGACTAAAATTTTATCAACTTTAACACCAAGAGAAGAAAGAGTTCTTAGAATGAGATTTGGTGTTGGAATGAATACAGACCATACTCTTGAAGAAGTGGGTCTTCAGTTTTCTGTAACAAGAGAGCGTATTAGACAGATAGAAGCTAAAGCTTTAAGAAAATTAAAACACCCAAGCAGATCCAAACAGTTAAAAAGCTTTTTAGAAAGTTAAAATTCAAAGGGACTGTAGCTCAATAGTAGAGTACTGCATTGACATTGCAGGGGTAGTTGGAGCGTAACCAACCAGTCCCACCATTTTCATTATCTTTTACCTATGCTAGACATTGGTTACATTATAATATAATTAAAGCTTAATTTTTAGGGCCTGTAGCTCAGTTGGTTAGAGCAGTACACTCATAATGTATTGGTCCCAGGTTCGAGTCCTGGCGGGCCCACCAAAAATTACTATGATTTACAATAACAATGTTTGTATATCACGCATCAATACTTAGTTTTTAAGCTAACAAAAAATATTCTTTTATAAAGATAAATTTGTATTCAACTTATCCTTGAAGAGTCGAGAGTGAGTACAGGATTTAAATCTGTAGTACCTTGGAATCATATTCTATTTATAAGAATACTCGTTTTGAGCATACAAGATATATATAGTGTTATCTTTTATCGTTAACAAACAGTAATGTAAAAAATTTATAATGAGATTATCATATTTAATGATTTTGATAGCAACAGCATTAACAGTAATTGTCTTTTGGGCATCATCCAACGTTTGTAGATTTAATTTTGCAATAGAAAAAAAAACAGACTTGTTAAATATCGTTACACAAGAAATAGATCCAAATTTAGGTAATGCAAAAGTCTATTATTTCCAAGAATTAAATTGCAATAATGTAGATTTAAATTGGAACATAGATAGAGTTATAAAAAATTTTCATGCTTTAAATGTAATCATTTATCAAGAGCTAACCACTGATATTAATGGTAATCCTAATTAGAATTATTTTTATAGATGATTATTTAATAAACTCTTTTAAAGTAGAAAAAAGAGCGTTGATATCCCCATCATTACTTTGAATGATAGAAGAAAATTCTTCCTTTTGAGTTCTTGCTAGACTTAAGCCCTCAATAATTAAATCTCTGATTAAAGGATTTTCTGGATTTTTTGTATAAATTCTCCAATCAATTTTAACCTCAGGCCTTTGTTCTGTTCCAACTAAAATACTAGATACCATTGTATAATTTTCATTTAATTTCTCTTTAGATACAACTTCAATCTCTGGATTTGAGTATTCAGCCAGTCGACTAGAAAAACTTTTTAGAAAATATTGTTCAAAAAGCATCTCATATTGATTTATTTCATTGTCACTTATATTTTTTCTATAAGCTCCTAAAGTGTAATAACCAATACCATTGATATCAACTGTTTCACTTGCAATTTGTTTTAGCTTTTCTATTTTTTCTTCTTTTGAATATTTGTTATTTAAGGCCTCAGAGGCTCTATTCACAGTTGATTGAACAAATACATCTGGTTCAATTGAATATGATTGATTAATACCAACAAAGTTAATTATGATGAAGGTAAATATTAAAAACTTTTTTAATCTCATTAAGTTTTATAATTTATTGAGCTTCTATTTCTTCCCAATCACTATCGTTTTGGGTTTCAGTTATTGCATTAGAGTTAGCTATTTTTTGTTGTCTATCTTGCAAATATAAACTTCTAACTGAAGCATAAAAATCTATTGAATTTTTTTCCAAGTTTTCAAACGAGTCTATATTTTTTGCTCTAAAATCTATCCCAGAACTTGCTCTTGATGCATAATAATCAAAGTCAGAAAAATGCTGAGTATCATTAGCTACAGTAACGTTATACCAAGCATCTCCGCCTAATATATTTGCAAATGATCCAGCTGTGTCTCTAACAGTGGATGGTCCTAAAACAGGTAGAACAAGATAACATCCTGGACCAACACCCATTACACCAAGTGTTTGGCCATAATCTTCTTTTTCATACTCTGGAAAACCAATTTTTTCAGCCACATCAAATATTCCAACAACTCCAACTGTTGTATTAACAATAAATCTACCTGTGTTAACTCCAGCTTTTTTAAATTCTCCTTGGAGAATATTATTAGGTATTGTTACAAGTGTAGAGAGATTGTCTAGAGCATTACCTGTCCCAGCTCTAACTGGAGAGGGTAAAATTCTATAAGCTTTTGCAACAGGTTCAAAAATAACACCATCTAACACTTGGTTAAATTTAAATGTTGCTCTATTTACACTTTCAAAACAGTCTTTAACTTCACCAGAATTTTTTTTAGATAAGTTGTTTTCACCGTCTGTATCAGCACTCACATTTGTTGCTAACATTAAACTTATTAGTGAAGTTATTAAAATTTTTTTCATTATCCTATGATTATATAATGTATATAATATCAATGTAAATCTAGATTTAGCTCTAAATATGACGCAAAAATGGCTTTAAAAACAATATTAAACTATTCCCCAAATTTTAATCCTAAAAAAAGAACTTCTAAGCAAATCAAATTTATTATCTTTCATTATACGGGTATGAAAAGCGAGTCTGATGCTTTGAAAAGATTAACAGAAATACAATCTGAGGTTAGCTGTCATTATTTAATCAAAAATAATGGAGAAATTGTAAAAATAGTACCTGATTTATATATTGCATGGCATGCAGGAAAATCTTCTTGGAAAAATTATAAGTCTTTAAATCAAAATTCTATTGGTATTGAAATTACAAACCCAGGACATGAGTACGGTTATAAAAATTTTACACAAAAACAAATTACTACTCTTGTAAAGTTAAGTAAGTTTTTAATAAAAAAATATAAAATTAATCCTAAGAATATTTTGGGACACTCAGACATAGCAGTACTTAGAAAAAAAGATCCAGGTGAAAAGTTCCCATGGGAATATTTGGCTAAAAATAAAATAGGGATATGGCACACATTAAATAAGCAAGATTTACTAAAGAATAGAAAGCTAAAAATAAGCAAGGTAGAAGAGAATATTTTTTTTAGAAACCTGTTTAAGATTGGATATTCAAAAACATTTCCAAAAAATATCGGTAGGAATAAATATTTAAGAGAATTAATAAAATCTTTTCAAAGAAGATTTAGACAAGAGTTGGTTGATGGAAAAATTGATCAAGAATCCTTATTAATCAATAAAAGCCTCATCAAAGCATACAATTAAATTTTTCTTGAAGTTCTATAATTAAGTAATAAATTACATTTGCTAGATGAACGACTTATCGCTTTAATTTATTAAAGAGGAAAGTCCGGGCTCCGCAAAGACACAGTGCCAGATAATACCTGGCGGGGGAAACCCTAGGGATAGTGCCACAGAAAATATACCGCCATAACATGGCAAGGGTGAAAAGGTGTGGTAAGAGCGCACCGGTTC